>DATGDI010000061.1:0-2329 GCA_035310965.1 Methanomicrobiales archaeon | reverse complement strand
CAGAATGGAACGACTGGCGCTGGCAGGTCCGCAACCGGATCACCGGCGTCGAGATGCTCTCGCGCATCCTCTGGCTCTCGGCCGAAGAGGAAATGGCCATCCACTTAAGGGGGGAGGCCATCCCGCTGAATATCACGCCTTACTATGCGAGCCTGCTGGATCCCATGGATGCCGATCAGCCCATGAGAAGGATGGTGGTTCCGGTGATGGCGGAATTCGAGCGCGCCCGGGACGAATCGGACGATCCACTCGGAGAGGACCATGATAGCCCTGTGCCGGGGCTTATTCACCGCTATCCCGACCGTGTTCTCTTTCTCGTCACGGGGTTCTGTTCCACCCACTGCCGTTACTGCACCCGCTCGCGGATGGTCGGCAGGCATGAAGAACTCCATGCGGACCGAGAGAGGTGGGAACGTGCGATTGCCTACATCGAGAACACACCGACGGTGCGCGACATCCTGCTTTCCGGCGGAGACCCGCTGACCCTTCCCGACGAGACTCTGGACTGGCTGTTGTCCCGGCTCCGGGCCATCCCGCACGTCGAACTGATCCGCATCGGGACGAAGGTGCCCGTCGTGCTTCCGCAGAGGGTCACCGCGAGCCTCTGCCACGTCCTGAAGCGCCACCATCCGCTCTGGATGAGCATCCACTTCGCCCATCCAGAGGAGTTGACCTTCGAGGTGAGCCAGGCCTGCAACCGCCTGGCCGACGCCGGCATCCCGCTTGGAAGCCAGACGGTGCTGCTGGCCGGAGTCAACGACAACGTTGAAACGATGAAACGGCTGGTCCACGACCTCGTCATGAATCGTGTGAGGCCCTACTACCTCTATCAGTGCGACCCGATCACCGGCTCGTCCCATTTCCGGACGCCCGTCTCCAGGGGACTGGAGATCATCGAGGGCCTGCGGGGACACACGACGGGGTACGCCGTGCCGACCTACGTCATCGATGCCCCGGGAGGCGGCGGAAAGATCCCGCTTCTGCCCGGGTATGTCGTTGGTCATGATGAGAACCACATTCTGCTCAGGAATTACCAGGGGCGCACCTTCCAGTACCCGGACCCGGCCGCGACCGCCGAGTGCGAAGGCAGGGTTTGATTCGGCCTCGATGATCGGATAGAACCAGAGAAGAGCCCCGCCGACAAAACGGCGGGGTTCTTAAATTCAAAAGAAGACGGTGACCCCCATGCTACGGGTCGGGATGACCTACGACCTTCGGACAGACTATCTCGAGGAAGGATACTCGGAGGAGCAGACCGCCGAGTTCGACCAGCCCGCCACGATCGACGCCATCGAGGAGACGCTCGTCTCCCTGGGATACCGGACGGACCGGATCGGGCACGTCCGTGCCTTGGCGAAGCGCCTTGTTGCCGGAGACCGGTGGGATCTCGTGTTCAACATCGCCGAGGGCCTGAAAGGATTCGGACGGGAGTCCCAGGTCCCCTGTCTGCTCGATGCCTACGACATTCCCTACGTCTTCTCCGATCCTCTGGTGCTCTCGCTCACCCTCCACAAGGCCATGGCCAAGCGGGTGGTACGCGACCTGGGCATCCCCACGCCCGATTTCGCCGTCGTCGAGGACACGGGGGACATCGCCGCCGTCAGCCTTCCCTATCCCCTCTTCGTCAAGCCGTTGTCGGAAGGAACCGGTAAGGGAATCAACGAGAAATCGATCGTCCGCGATGCCGGCGAGCTCGATGCCCGCTGCCGGTCTCTCCTCGAGGCCTTTTCGCAACCGGTTCTTGTCGAGACCTACCTCTCCGGCAGGGAATTCACCGTTGGGATTGTGGGCACGGGCCGAAAAGCACGCGCCATTGCGGTCATGGAAGTCATTCTGCGAGAGAATGCGGAAAAGGGCGTCTATTCCCTCGTCAATAAGGAATACTGCGAACAATTTGTGGATTATGCTCTTGTCACGGGTGAGGAGGCCGAGCGGGTGTCGACGGTCGCCCTGGCTGCATGGCGAGGGCTCGAGTGCAGAGACGGGGGCCGGCTCGACATCCGGGCCGATGCCTCCGGGGTGCCGCATTTTCTCGAGGTCAATCCCCTGGCGGGCCTTCATCCGACCCACTCCGATCTTCCCATCCTGTCCGCCCTCGCAGGCGTGTCCTATCGAGATCTTCTCGGGATGATCATGGCGTCTGCCGAGGAAAGGATCCGATCCGGGCGGTGAGAATTCCATGAGGGTTGTCATACTTCACAGTGACGTCCGTTCCTGCGCCTCCGCCGATGAGCGGGACGTCCTGACACAGGTCGAGGCCGTCTCGGCCGCCCTGAAGGAGCTCGGCCACGAAGCGCTTCCCATGCCGTTCTGCCTCGATCTGGAGGCG
>DATGDI010000060.1:0-22891 GCA_035310965.1 Methanomicrobiales archaeon | reverse complement strand
CTCGAACTCCTCCATCACGAAGCCGAAGGTATGCTCGATGGTGTCCCCCCTCACCGGGAACCCGAAGAAGGTGTAGGGGAAGGGGGCCCGGTTCCCCTTCACCGCGTTCCAGACGGCGATTCCTACCGGGGTCACCAGGTTGAGGATGACCGCGTTCGTGAGGGCCGAGAAGGGGAGAAAATCGAGGGGGGGATACCCGAGGATGGGCTGAAAGGGGAACCGGGGCACGAAGAGGGCGATGGCGATAAGGGCGATGGCGTCTGCAAAACCGAAGAGGTTCGTCACGGCGAAGAGGAGGAAGAGGAGGGAGTAGAGGGCGACGAGCACGAGGACGAGGTCCCCCGTCCCTCCCCTCCCCGAGAGGAAGAGGGCACCCCATCCCGCGGCCTGGAGGAGGACGATGGCGGGAAGGTGCCAGAGGAGGAACTGGCGCGACGCAGGCGAAAGGGTCTTCTCGTCCAGGCTCGCCCTTCTCTCGAGCTCGAGGCCCTCCCAGAGGAAGACCGCGAGAAGGACGAAGCCGGCGATGGCCCCGATCCCGAGCTCTCTCCACAGGAAACCCCAGGCGAGCCCCTGGAGGAGGGTCGCCCCCAGGGCGAGGAGGAGGACCTTTGCGGGGATCTTCCCGTCCTCGGCCTCGAGCTCGATGCCGTAGACGAGGGTGACAATAAGGGCGGCGTAGCCCGAAAGGGTGCCCCAGCCGGATCCGGAGGTGAAGAGGTACCAGATGACCGCGGCCGATCCGGCGAGGTAGAGGGGATACCACACCCTGACGGGCACCGAACGCTCCCGGACGTCAAGGATGGATGCATAGGCAAGGGTGGCGAGGACCGCCACGGAGGCCACCACAAGGGGGACGATCATGGATGCTGGATATTTTTTTGGCCTGATTCTTATGCTTGACGGTTCCCGTTCGCGCGGGAAACTGGACAATATAAGTATTTAACTTCACAGGTAGACCTTTCTCCCATCTACAGGGGGCACGTTTCTATGATCGCCATCAAGGTCGACGACAGCGCCTGCAACGGCTGCGGCCTCTGTGTGAAGGACTGCCCGATGCATGTCTACGAGCTCAGGGACGACCTCTCGGTCCCGGTCCATCCCGAGAACTGCATGGGCTGCCTCTCCTGCCACGAGATCTGCCCGGCCCAGGCCCTCGAGCACCGTGGGATCTATCCCTCCCGGAGGCACTACATCGACATCCGGGTCTGCGAGATGCTGAACAGGGTGATTTGATGACCTCTCTCGGAGGTTCAAATTACACTGTCGGGGCGACGCATTGCCCCGAATCGGGTGATCTGATGACTGCCGAAGGCAGTGCAGATCAGCCAATGAGGGCGATGGAACATTGCCCGAACAGGGTGATTTAATGACCGACGGTGCCATCGAGAAGATGAAGGGGGCCTTCTCTACGGACCTCGTGTACCGGTCCGAGGACGTGCCCCTCACCTGCATCCCTCACCCCGATGAGCTGGAGGATACCCTCCACGGCCTCATGAAGTTAAACGGCCTCATCATCCGCTCCCTCGAGGAGGTCGCGGGAAGGGGGGCGAACGCCGTCACGTACCGGGCGGGGAGGAAGTACGGCCACGAGGTGGCGAAGTACTTCCGGAAAATGGAGAATATCGAGGAGGCGTTAAAGGAACTCTCGGACATCCTCCGGGGCCAGTTCACCATCGAGGTCTGGAAGCCCGCGGACAAGCCCTCTTATATCATCGAGGAGAACGGTTCGACCTTCATCTACCTCGTGTTCCATGACTGCATCGTCCGGCAGACCCTCCGGCGGAACGGCCAGGTCCAGGGGGGGCCCCTCTGCCAGACCCTCTACGGGTACGTCGTGGGCGCTGTCGAGGAGATAACGGGAAGAAAGGCGAAGCTCGAGATCGTCCATACGGGCCCGAACGCCTGCCTGAAGAAGCTCATCCTGCAGTAGGGGGGAAGACCATGAAGATTGCCATCGAGGAACTGGCGTCCTGCTCCGGCTGCACCATCGCGGTACTCGACCTCCACGAGGCCCTTCTTGACGTGCTCGGGAAGGCCGAGATCGTCTACGCCCCCGTCATCATGGACGTGAAGGAGCCCCCGGAGGGGATCGACATCGCCTTTGTCACCGGGGCGGTGAGGAACGAGGAGAACGAGGAGCGGCTGAAGAAGATCCGGAAACGGGCGAAGACGGTGGTTGCCCTCGGGACCTGCGCCTGCTACGGAGGCATCTCCGGGCTCTCCATGCTCTTCAACCGGGAGGACATGTTCAACCACGTCTTCCGGGGCGTGGAGACGGTGAAGCCGGACGGGGTGATCCCGAAGGACGTGCCCCCGTTCCTGTACCGGGCCTTTGCCGTCGGGGACCTCGCAAAGGTGGACTACTACATCACCGGCTGCCCCCCGAAGGAGATGTACCTGAAGAAGATCCTCCCGGCCCTCGTATCCGGGGAGCCCCTCTCCCTCTCGAAGAAGTCGGTGTGCTCGGAGTGCGACCGGATCATGGGGGCCCACGAGAAGTGGCAGCTGAAGCGGCGGTACGCGGGGGTCCCGGACCGGGAGCACTGCCTCCTCGGGCAGGGGTACCTCTGCCTGGGTGCGGTCACCTTCGGCCGGTGCGGTGCCTCCTGCCCGCACAGCAACGTCCCCTGCCACGGGTGCAACGGGCCTTCCCTGGACATCCTCCGGGAGCCCTGCCGGGACATCTATAACATGATGATCCGCCGGATCGCCGACCTCACCGACAAGCCCGAGGCCGAGATCGAGAAGGAGATTTACGACGTCGCTCACACGTTCTACCCCTTCACCATCGGATCCCTCATCATGGAGGACAAGGGCATCTCCAAGATCCGGGACCTCATCAAGGAGCGGAACGTATGACCGAGATCCGCATCTCCCCGCTCACCCGGCTCGAGGGGCATGCCCAGGTGAGGATCACGCTCGACGCAAAGAACCAGGTCGAGCGGGCCCACTTCAATGTCATGGAACTCCGGGGGTTCGAGAAGTTCCTCATCGGGGCGGCGGTGGAGGAGGCTCCCCGGATCACGCCCCGGATCTGCGGGATCTGCCCGACCTCACACCACCTCGCCTCGGTCAAGGCCGTGGATGCTATCCTCGGGGCGGAGCCTCCCGCGACGGGAAAGAAGCTCCGGGAACTCCTCAACCATGCCCAGTACATCCACTCCCATGCCATCCACTTCTTCATGCTCGCGGCCCCGGATTTCCTCGTGGGCCACGACGCCCCGGCGGCCGACCGGTCGGTCATCGGCATCGCGAAGAAGTCCCCCGCCCTCGCGAAGAAGGCCATCGAGGTCAGGAAGCTCGGGCAGCGGATCACCGAGGCGGTGGGGGGAAAGCCCATCCACCCGAGCAACGCCGTCCCCGGGGGAATGTCCCGGGCCCTCGACGAGACCGCCCGCGGGAACCTCCTCGGCATGGCAAAGGCCGGCCTCGCCTTTGCGAAGGAGGGCTGGGAGCTGGCCCGGGGCATGATGGACGGGACCGACCTCTCCCTCGGGACGGTGGAGACCGGGTTCCTCGCCATGACGAGGGACAAAAAGTATTCCCCCTATGAGGGATCCGTCGAGATGATCGGAAAGGACGGGGCCACCCTCGGGGGTTTCACCGGTGCAGATTATGCGAAGCACATCGGCGAGTTCTCCGAGGACTGGTCGTACCTGAAGTTCACGAGGCTTTCGGACGGGACCTTCTACCGGGTCGGCCCCCTCGCCCGGCTGAACATCTGCACCTCCATGGGAACCCCCCTCGCCGATGCCGCCCTGAAGGAGTACAGGGCGAAGTTCGGCGGGACGGTCCAGGCACCCCTTGCCTACAACCTGGCCCGGTACGTCGAGTTCCTGGCGAGCTGCGAGAGGGCCGTGGAGCTCCTGGAGGATCCCGAGATCACCGGTGCGAACATCCGTTCGCCGGTCACGGGGGTGAAGGCGAAGCGGGGCGTCGGGATCATCGAGGCCCCCCGGGGGACCCTCATCCATGACTACACGGTGAACGACCAGGGCTTCATCGAGAGGTGCAACCTCATCGTGGCGACCTGCCAGAACAACTACGCCATCGATCGGAGCGTGGAGGCGGTGGCCCGCACGTTCGTGAAGGACGGGACGCTCCCCGAGGCTGCCGCGAACCGGATCGAGATGGTCATCCGGGCGTACGATCCATGCATCTCCTGTGCGACCCATGCCATCGGAAAGGGGTCCTGGCCCATCGAGATCGTCCGGTCCGGTGTCCCTCTGCGGTGAGGAGAAGGATTATGGCTATCAAAAGGGGATAATCTCTTATGCTGAATCAGATCCTGGCCGAATTCCTGAAGCTGGACGGGGTATTCGCCGCGGTGGTGGTCGGAAGGGACGGGATGGTCATCGAGAGCGCCGTCTCGGGGAAGGTCGACACCGACGCCCTCGGTGCCATGGCCTCCACCGGCATGGGCACCGCCGAGGCGATGGGGAACGAGCTCGGCAAGGGCGAGCTGAACCAGATGCTCGTGGAGCTCGAAAAGGGACCCATCCTCCTCTCCCCCCTTTCCAAGGACGAGCTCATCGCCATCGTCTCTGACAACACGGGGAATGTCGGGCGCATCCGGTACGAGCTGAAGAAGAACAAGGAACGGATCATCGCGGCACTTTAGATATCCTATGTCCACGGCACCGATTCCGACAGGGAAGATCCGGGGTTCCCTCTCGGACGTGACGCACAAGCTCCAGAACTTCGTCGGGGCGGTGAAGGTGACCACCTCCTCGGGGAAAGGGGGGATCCTCGTGAACATGGGGAGGCCGGTCGCGGCCTACCTGGCCCACGGGGGTGTCCTCTCCCGCGGAAAGGATTCCCTCGCGATTCTCGAGAAGGAGAATCTTGCGGAGTTCGAGATCATCCGGTACGACGAGGAGCAGTTCCGGGAGGCCATGATCATCTGCGAGAACCGGGGGCTCCTCCTCGAGGGGGAGAAGGTGCCGTCCGCGGGTGAGCCGGCTCAGGTGAGGGAGGCGAAGCCCCGGGAGGAGGAGAATGTCCTCTCGGCCATGATGAAGAGGTTCGCGGCCCCGAAGGTCGGGAAGCCGGAACCTGTCCGGCCGGTCCCGGCGGAACCCGTCAAACCTGCCCCGGGGATCGTGAAGGAGGTGCCTCTTCCCCCATCCCAGCCACCCGTCGCGGCCGAGAAGAAGATCACCGCCCCGGAGGAAAGGGAGACCCTTCCGTCCCCGTCGCCTTCGCCATCCCCTTCTCCGGTTGCGGAAACGGAGCTCTCGTCCATCATCAAGCGCCTCAGGGAAACGGGCAGGATCGAGAAGGCGCCGGCCCCGCCGGTGTCCGCAGCAGGGGAGGCCCCTCCAAAACCCGGTGTTTTCGGGGCGGGAGCGGCTGCAGGAGGTGCCGGGCCGGCCGCCGTGGAAGAGCCCGGGCCGGCAGTCCCGGGGGCCGGGATTGCGGGTATCCCCGAAGGCCGTGCCCCGGAGGAGCGGGTCAGGGTAGACCTCGGGAAGATGATGAAGAGGATCAAGCGACTCGATATCACCTCCATCCGGAGGGAACTCCAGGAGGGTGAGGAGGAGCTCGGGCCGCCCGGGGGATCCCCGGGAGCCGTCTCCGGGCAACCGGAGGAAACCGTCACTCTTTCCCCGGCTCCCGCCGGGGAGACCACCCCCGAACCCGAGGCAAAGGGCAGGAGCGATATCGATGAGCTGAAGGCCTTCATCAAGCGGCTCGAGGTCCTCGATGAGCCCAGGGAGCCCCTGCCCCCCGTGAAGGATGCCCTCCCCAAGATCGGGGCGAAACCTTTGGCGGCCGAATCCCCCGCCCTCCCCCTGAAGCGTGCCCCGGAGCCGGTCCCGGAGAAGGAAGGGGTGAGGGAGCCGGTGTCCGCCCCTGCGGAGCAGGCAGAACCGGTGCCGAAGCCTCCCGAGGAAAAGGTCATCCGCCCGGTGGAACCTGAACGGAAGGCGAGGATCGCCTCCCTTCTCCGCCGGTCGGGCCTGGTGAAGCCCCCCGCCGAGAAGGAGCCGGAGGAGCCGGCACCCGCCATCATGGAGATGCCGGCGATTCCCGAGGAGAAGGTGAAGCCCCCCTCCCCCGCTCCGGCGCCGGCCGAGGAGGTTGAACTCCGGATCCCGAAACCCCAGAGGAAGAGGGTGGAGATCACCCGGGTCCCGAAAAAGCCCGAGAGGCCCCTCAAGGAGCCCCCCCTCATCGACGAGAAGATGATCCAGCGGATCCTGAAGCAGCCCGGCGTCATCGCCGTCTCGACCTTCTACGAGGGCTTCGCGGTCCAGTCGGCCGGGCGTGCCGATTTCGAGCAGGTGGCGGCGAACGCCGAGGATCTCTTCCGGGCGGGAAAGAAGATCGCCCGGGAGATCGACATCGGTCCCCTCAACCAGATCATCCTCGAGACCGGGAAGGGGAAGCTCATCATCGCCCCCCACGGCGACCTGAACGTCTGCATCTTCACCGATCCCGACGCGAACCTCGGCCTCATCCGGGTTGCCCTCAAGGGGCTCATGGCGGAGAAGGACTGATGCAGATACCGCCCTCTTCCCGCGAGGAGGTCATGAAGGCCATCCCCCTGCGAACGCTCCTCTCCGAGCTGGAGAAGAGGCAGTTCACCGGCTACTGCGCCATGCCCATCGCCGGAGCGGGAGCACTCCTCGTCATGGAGGAGGGCAGGTACATCCTGGCCGAGTACCGGGGGATCCGGGGGCGGGATGCCCTGGAGAGTATCCGGCTTATCGGGAACCCCTTGGTCGATGTCATCCTCGCCCCCCTTCCCCGGAACACCCTCACCGAGATGAGGGGGACGAACGAGCCCTTCCTCGTCGACCCCCCCAGGCCGGCAGGGGCACCGGGGGCGAAGAACCAGCCGAGCCCCACGGTAATCCGGCCCGTGAGTATCGGGGGAGGCACGGGAAGATCTGTGAAGGTTGTCACGGTCAAGACCGGTCGGAGGGAGGAGGCACGGCAGCCAGCCGGCGGCCAGAGGGCGCCGGCCCCCGCCGGTAGGCCGGGAGCGGCGAAGGGGCCGACGGGGGCATCCCTGGACCGGAAGGGCCTTGAGCACCTGAAGTCCATGAAGGACAGCTTCAAGAATGACGCCGCCGACCTCCTCTCGGAGCTGAACCTGGAACACCTTGTGTCGAAACGTTCCAAATCAGGCCAAGGAAATGAGGGTGAAGGGAAAGAAAACAGTGGTACAGGGTGATTGGCATGACAGCAACGGATAAGTATTTGAATAGGGAAAAGTTAACCATGAGATTTACAGGGATCTCGTCATGAAACGGGTGTGCTGATGTTTCGAGCGTACACGATTGCATCGGGTAAGGGTGGGACCGGCAAGACCACGGTCACGGTGAACCTGGGTACCTCTCTCGCCCAGCTCGGGAAGGAGACCTTTATCCTGGATGCCGATATCGGAATGGCCAACCTGGGACTCGTCCTTGGCCTCGAGAGCGTTCCCGTCACCCTCCACGAGGTCCTTGCCGGGAAGGCCTCGGTGGACGACGCCATCTATGAGGGTCCGAACGGCCTGAAGGTGGTTCCCTCCGGCATCTCCCTCCAGGGCTTCCAGAACGCGGACCCCGAGAAGATGAAGGATGTCATGCGGGATCTCATCGGCCGGAGCGACTTCCTCCTCATCGACGCCCCTGCCGGGATCAGCAAGGACGGGGTCGTGGCCCTCGCCATCGCGGACGAGGTGATCCTCGTCGTGAACCCCGAGCTCTCCTCCATGGCCGATGCCCTGAAGACCAAGATCCTTACCGAGATGGTCGGGGGGAAGGTCTACGGGGCGATCCTGAACCGGGCCGGGATGGAGAACACGGAGCTCAGGAGGCACAGCGTCGAGGACGTCCTGGGCGTCCGGGTCATCGACATGATCCCGGAGGACGCGAACGTCCGGAGGGCGGCGGCCTACAAGACCCCGGTGGTCATCAAGTACCCGACCTCGGGGGCATCCCGGGCCTTCCGGAGGATTGCGGCGGACCTCGCCGGCTCGGAGTACAAGGAGGAGCCGGTAAAGGTCCAGGAAGGGTTCGTGGACCGGCTGGCCCGGACCCTCTTCGGCGGCGCAACCCGGTGATCGGGGAGAGATCCTCCCCCAGAAAGATAAAACAAAGTTTTTTTCCTTATTTATCTTTTAATTCAAGCTTGTTAAAAACAGAACATTTAATAATATCTTAACGATGAAATATACTTGTACCGACTACTGGAGCCTTACGTAGAGTCTTTCACAGACCTGAAGGCACCATGAACCGGGAGTGGATGCTGGTACGGGGGAAATAATCCAGATCATCGATGAAGTGCTCTCCACTTCAACCTATGTCGCGAGCTACAGCTATCCTGAGCTCATGGCGTACACGGGATCCCATGCCGTGAACGGCATCGGGGTTCATGACGAGAACGACCGGAAGTTCTACATCGTTTTCCAGGCCGGCGCCCCCGAAGGGGTGATCTTCTCCGACAGCAAGGGGACCCTCTTCGGGGACAAGGCGGCCATCCTCCTCACCGGGCAGGAGCCCTTCGAGCTCTTCGACGTAAGCCCGTCCATCGTGGATGCCCTCGCGTCGCGGTGCCGGATCTTCGACAAGAGCCATGTGAAAAAGCGGCTGGACGACGACCTGCCGTCCTTCGGGGGCACCCACCGGAGCCCGGGGATCCTCTGCCTCACCCTCGCGAGGGAGGGGGTTCCCCAGCAGGGAATCCGGGTGTCCATCAAGAAAGGACGGCAGATCATCGCGAGCGACATCACGACAACGGACGGGAAGGTCTGCTTCAAGCTGCTGAACGGCACCTACGACTGCATGGCGGTCGACCGGGCCCAGGAGGTCTACACCTTCATGGTCGACTTCAATGACCGGTACGTGGAATCGGTCATCGAGATTGGGGGGTAAAGATGACATCACAGGAACCTGACAAGAAACCGGAACTCGACGCGATGATGAAGCGCCTCGGGCTCCTCGGCATCGAGAACAGGGAACCCGGGCCCGGCGGGCAGGGGGCAGAGAAGAAAAAGGGGAAGGCCGCGGAGCCGCAGTCCTCCCCCCCGCTCTCCCCCGGCAGGGCCCAGGCGGATGAACTGAAGGACTTCCTCAAGCACCTGGAGACCCTCGAGAAGGACGGGGTGAAGCAGGTCGAAGGCCTCGGACCCGAGTCGGACTCGGTCATGGCAAAGCTCGAGAAGCTGGATCTCGCGAGCCTCGAGACCGAGGCCCGGGCCCCGGCACCTGCCCAGCCTTCCCCCCGGGCAGGGCCGGAACCGGCCCAGGCCCGGCCCCAGGCTCCCCGGAAGGATGATGACTTCGTGGCCCTCATCCGGGGCATCGAGGAGGTCAAGCGGGATCTCACCTCCGAGGGCGGCGGAAAGCAGGCCGTCCGGCGGGAGATAAAGGCCGAGAAGGTCGACACCACCGTCGAGAAGAGGAGGGCCCCTCCGGAGGCCGAACCGCAGGCAAAGGACGCGGACTACGCCTCCATCCTGGACCGGCTGGACAAGCTGGACCTCGCGAACGTGGGAGGCGAGACCAAGACCGATATCGGCGAGATCACCGCATGGAAGAAGGATATCCGGAGGGAGCCGAAGGGCTCCGCACCCGCCCCGGAGGAGGCTGTTTCCCCCCAGCCCCCCCAGGCGGTCCAGGGAGGGGACACCGAGGCCATCCTGAAGCGGCTCGAGGGCCTCTCCCCCGCAGAGCCGAAGGCCCCGGCTGCGAGGCCGGCGCCGGCCCAGAAGGAGGCCGCCCCCCGGGTGACGGTCAAGGCCGCCCATTCCGGGCAGGAGATCGACCCGGAGGTGATTTTAAAGAAGCTCGAGGGTCTCACCCCGGAGGAGGCCCGGGCCGTTGCCCAGAAGGTGGCCCTCGCCGCGAGGGAGGCCGCACCCCCCAGGGCAACGAAGCCCGTGCAGCCCGCCCAGGGTGTGGATGCCGAATCGATCCTCCGGCGCCTCGGGGAGGTACCCTCGCAGGGGAGGGCCCCCCCCCGGAAGGAGGAAACCGCCGAGCCCGCCCCCCGGGCAACGGCGGCCCCTGCCGAGAGAAGGGCAGCCGGAAGGAGCAAGTGGGAGGCCGTCGCACCCCCCGCCGAGGAACAGAAGGCGAAGGCCGCCCAGGCCCCCGACCAGGGGACGGGAAAAGACGGCTCTGCGAAGGACGTCACCTCGGTCATCGACAACATCTTCAAGGTCCACAAGGGGGCCCCTGTGGGTGCCCCGTCTGCGAGCGAGGACGTGGACGCATCCCTGAAGCAGATCATCGAGGGTGAGGGAACGCCCGCCGATGAAGGTGCCGGGGAGAAGGAGGAGGTCCATGCGAAGAAGACCCGCTGGTCCGAGGGCGAGATGGAGGAGGGGCAGGAGGCCGTCGTCTCGGTGGACGAGATTAAGGACATCAGTAACCTGATCCTCCCCAAGGGGGCCACCTTTGCCATCGACGAGGTGAAGCTCCACGAGCACACGGCGGTCTTCAACGCGAAGGGGAGCGTCATCCCGAGCGAGCTCGCCGAGAACTGGCAGTCCCAGCTCCCGTCCGGGGTCATCAAGGACATCGTCATCGGGAAGACGGAGGAGGCGAAGCCGAAGGGCCTCTTCGGCAAGCTGAACATCATGAAGGTGATCCGGAAGGAGGTCGAGGAGTACAACCCGCGGATTCACGGTCCCCTCGTGGACCTCGATTTCCGTCCCGCACCCAACATCGAGGAGGTGGAGGTGTACCCGGTGAACGAGCCCTATGCCTTCATCCGGGTCCTCCATGACAATGCCTCTCATGAGTACACGTACACGGTACTCGAACCGGTCCTCAACCAGGCCGAGAAGGACCTGGTTGTGGAGCTGAAGCAGCGGCTCTTCGAGACCCTCGAGGTAAACACGAAGGACCTTACCAAGGAGGCGGCTCACAAGGCCATCCGGGGGGCGGTGGATATCGTGCTCTCGGACTACGGGATCTCCCTCACGCCGGTCGCCCGCGAGAAGATCCTCTACAACATCGAGAAGGAATTCCTCGGGGACGGTCTCGTCGACCCGGTCATGCACGACAAGTACATCGAGGATATTTCCTGCGATGGCATGAACGTCCCCATCTTCGTGTACCACACGAGCTACGAGAACACGAAGACGAACCTTATCTACAAGGAGGCCGAGGACCTGGACTCCTTTGTCACGAAGATGGCCCAGAGGGCAGGGAAGCACATCTCCATCGCCGAGCCCATCCTCGACGCCACGATGCCCGACGGCTCCCGTATCCAGATGACCCTCGGGAGCGAGGTCACGGCCCACGGCTCCACCTTCACCATCCGGAAGTTCCGGGAGGAGCCCATCACCCCCACGGATCTCATCGAGTGGTCCACCTTCTCGCCCCTCTCGGTGGCCTACCTCTGGCTCGCCGTGGAGGCCGGGAAGTCCGCCATCTTTGCCGGCGGGACCGCATCGGGGAAGACGACCTCCCTCAATGCCATTTCCCTCTTCATCCCCCCGATGGCCAAGATCGTCTCCCTCGAGGACACCCGGGAGCTGAAGCTTCCCCACCCGAACTGGATCCCGAGCATTACCCGGGACTCCTTTGACACGAACGGCAAGGGGGAGATCGACATGTACGAGCTCCTCAGGGCCGCTCTGCGTCAGAGGCCCGAGTACCTCATCGTGGGTGAAATCCGTGGCAAGGAGGCCCTCACCCTCTTCCAGGCCATGTCCACGGGCCATGTCACCTACGCGACCATGCACGCCGACTCGGTAGCCTCGGTCGTCCACCGTATCGAGAACCCGCCCCTCTCGGTCCCGAGGAACATGCTCTCGGCCTTAAACCTCGTCTGTGTGCAGGCCCAGGCCAGGATCGGGGGGCAGAGGATCCGTCGGTCCAAGCAGATCATCGAGGTCCTCGACATCGACCCGCGAACGAACGAGCTCATCACGAACGAGGTCTTCCGCTGGCACCCGACGACCGACGAGATCCGGTACTCGGGGAAGTCATACATCCTCGAGGAGATCATGGAGGAGCGGGGCTGGAGCGAGGCCCGGATGAAGGAGGAGCTGAAGCGCAGGCAGGAGCTCCTCGAGTGGATGCGCCTCAAGATGATCCGGCACTACCGGGACGTATCGAAGATGCTCATCTCCTACTTCCGTGACCCCGAGGCGGTCATCGAGCTCGTCAGGGCCGACCTCTACGCCGAGGCGAAGCCGGCATGAACAGTTACCAGCGAATCTGCTTCAAGCTCATGGGAGAACGGCTGAAGAAGAAGAGGGGCGACTACATGACGCTCAGGAATAACCTCATGAGGGCCCGGATCACCGTGCCCTTCGAGGCGTACCTGGCCTCGGCCTATGTCACCTCCTTCTTCGTCGGAATCAGCGCCGCGGTGGTCCTCGGCCTCTTCTCCTACCTCCTCCGGATCCCGGAGATGATCAGCTACAAGGGGACCCTCCCCGACTTTCTCGTCGAGCTCTCCCAGTACAGGCTCATCTTCGGGACCGTGGCCGCGATCGTCCTCTCCCTCCTCATCTTCGGCGGGCTGACCTACATGGTCTTCCTCGTCTACCCGAGCATCCATGCCGGCGAGCGCCGGAGGAACATCGATGCCACCCTCCCCTATGCCATCAACTACATCACGGCCATGTCCACCGCGGGAATCACGCCGGCCGAGGTCTTCAAGCTTCTGGGCGAAAGCCCCATCTACGGGGAGAGTGCGGCGGAGGCACGGTACATCGTGAGGGAGATCGAGATCTTCGGGAAGGACCTCACCGATGCCATCAGGGTGGTCGCCGGCCTCACCCCCAGCGACCGGATGAAGGAGTTTTTCCAGGGGGCCGTAGCGGCAATCTCGGCAGGAACGAATCTCACCGATTATTACCGCAACAAGGCCGTGCAGTACGCTGTTGAGAACCGGCAGCAGCAGAAGATATTCCTCGAGACCCTGGGGCTCATCGCCGAGTCGTACGTGACGGCCCTCGTCGCGGGCACCCTCTTCCTCATCATCCTCCAGTCCATCATGTCCATCATCAGCGGCGAGGTGAGCCCCATGTTCCTCTACGTGGTCATCTACCTCATCGTTCCCTTCGGGAGCGTCATGTTCGTCATCCTCATCAGCTCGATGACGCCGGAGGTGTGACATGGCCTTCCAGGATATCCTGAACAACTTCCTCAACCGGTCCTCGTACCGCCCCGAGAACCTGCCGACGCCGGTCCTGGATGACTACGAGAAGTCCCAGACGGAGATCACCGATAAGATCGCGACCCAGAAGAAGACCCGGGAGGGCTTCGGGAAGTTCCTGAAGCATCCCCTCGCCTTCGTCAAGGAACATCCCCTCAATGTCCTCTACGTCTCGGGACCCATCGCGGCGATCGTCTTTGTCGCCGGGCTCGTCCTCATCGTCACGAACTACGGGATTCTTTCCCTGCTCCAGGATACGATGATCGACGATGTCATCGTCTGGGCGGTCCTCATCGCCGTGATCCCCCTCGCCCTCCTCCAGTACACGGAAACGAAGCGGGTGTACTCCCTCGAGGAGTCCCTGCCCAACTTCTTCCGGGACGTGGCGGGCATGAACGACAGCGGGATGACCCTCCCGAACGCCATCCACAACGTTGCCGCCGGCGAGTACGGGGCCCTCACCGCGTATATCCGGCGGCTCAACGCCGAAATGTCCTGGTCGGTTCCCTTCGTCGAGGCCCTGATCCGGTTCGGAGAGCGGGTCGGGACCCCCCTCGCGGCCCGGTCCGTGGACCTTATCGCCAAGGCTTCCCGGGCCGGGGGGGACGTTTCCGAGGTCCTCCGGGCCGCCGCGAATGACACGTACGAGTTCTTCAACCTGAAGAACGAGCGGAAGAACAACATGCTCATCTACATGGTCATCGTCCTCGTCTCGTTCTTCGTGTTCCTCTTCGTCATCGCCATCCTCGAGTCCACCTTCCTCACCACCATGGCCGAGGCGGGGGCCAAGGTCGCAACGACAGGGGCCAAGGGCTTCATGTCCAAGGTGAACATCGAATTCTACAAGCGGCTCTTCTCCCACGCGGCCATGATCCAGGGGTTCTTCTCGGGCCTCGTGGCAGGGCAGATGGGTGAGGGGGATGCGGTGGCGGGGCTCAAGTACTCGGCCATCATGCTCATCATCGCCTGGGTGACCTTCCGGTTCTTCATTTGAAGAAGGAATCCGGGATCCCTCTTTTTTCGGCGAGTTGGACTTTCTAGTCACTTTACTGAGGAATTAAATTCCGTTATGGAACAATCAGGGTACATCTGAGTTTCTTATTGGGGTGCTCTCGGGGGAGGGAGGGTTTATCATAACCCGACCTGGAGCGACGAAGTCGCGATCCGCTACGCCGCCCCCGCCGCACGGGCACCCCCCAGTTACCGGTATGTGCTCCCGGTCCGCGGTTCAAGGAATTACGTAATATGAGAAACGGAATGAGGGAGCTATCGCAAATCGGGGGACGCCGGAGCGGCGGGGGCGAGCGAGAGCGAGTCCCCCAGGAACGTCCGCCGGTCAGCAATGAAGTTCGGATCAGGGGTTAGTTTGAAGATCTTTATTTTCTCACCGGGTTCTCTCAAATCCCGAAGAAGAAAAATCAGAAAAACCGAAAAAATCAGCTGATATTATCCAGGTTGAATCCCTTCTGGGCGAGGAGCTCCTTCACCCGCTCGAGGTGATTTCCCTGGAGCTCGATGGAGGAGCCCTTCACCGTTCCCCCGCAGGCGAGCTTCCCCTTCAGGAACTTGGTCAGGTCCCCGAGGTCGATGTCCGCGGGATCGATGCCCTCGATGACCGTGACCTCCTTCCCGTAGCGCCTCTTGTTGATCTTCACGGTGATCCTTTGCTGTTCCTTTGCTACCTCCTCACAGATACATAATTCCTTTGGAAGCCCGCAGGTCGGACAAATCCCACCATTCATTACCTTCTATGTTAAAATTCTCCTTATTTATTTCTTGGCATGAAATTTAGTCCACCCGGCAGACCTCGCACCCCCGGGAAAGGACCTGGTCGGGCTTGCTGTTGTACCGGTACACCGTGATGCCCTTGCACCCGAGGGAACGTGCGAGCTCGTAGATCCTCGAGATGTCCCCGGCGGTTGCGTCCTCGGGGAGGTTCACGGTCTTCGAGACGGCGTTGTCCACGTGTTTCTGGAAGGCCGCCTGCATCCGGACATGGTGCTCGGGGGAGATCTCCGGGGCTGTCCGGAAGAGGTCCTTCATCTCGTCGGGGATGGGGAGGTTCTGTGCCGAACCCTCCACCAGGGCCCGGTGGATGAGATCTGCCGAGCCCGGGCGTTTCGAGACCGCCTGGACGAAGAGCTCGTTCACCATGTTCACCGTTCTTCCCGCCATCTGCCTCTGGAAGGCGAGGGCGAAGAGGGGCTCGATCCCGGAGGAGGTGTCAGCGAGGATGTGGAGGGAGCCCGTCGGGGCGATGGTGGTCACCGTGGAGTTCCGCATCTCGCCGGTGAAGGTGCTCTTCCCGATGGCCGGGAAGGATCCCTTCTCTGACCCGAGCTCCCGCGACTTCTCGTGCCCCGCCTTCTGGATGAGGGCCATGACCCGCCCGGCGAAACGGAGGGCCTCGTCGGACTCGTACGGGATGCCGAGCTTGATGAGGGCGTCGGCGAAGCCCATGATCCCGAGGCCGATCTTCCGGGTGGCCAGGTTCATCTCCTGGATCTCGGGGATGGGGAACCGGTTAACGTCGATGATGGCATCCAGGAAGTCGACCCCGGTCCGGGCGAGATCGGCGAGCATCCCCTCGTCGAGTTCCCTCCTCTGTATGCATTTCGAGAGGTTGATGGACCCGAGGTTGCAGCTCTCGTACGGGAGGAGAGGCTGCTCGCCGCAGGGGTTCGTCGCCTCGATGGGGCCGAGGCCCGGGAGGGTGGAGAGCCGGTTGATCTCATCCATGAAGAGAACCCCGGGATCGCCCGTTGCCCAGGCGTTCTCAGCGATTTCACTCCAGAGGTCCCGTGCGGGGATCTCCCGCCAGACGCTCCCGTCCCGGGGGTTCGCGAGGGGGATATCCTTTCCTGTCCTCACCGCCTCGAAGAAGGTGGCATCCAGTCCCACGGAGATGTTGAAGTTGCGGAGGCCTCCGCCCTTCTTTGAGGAGACGAACTCCCGGATGTCCGGATGGGTAAAGGAGAGAATCCCCATGTTCGCACCCCTGCGCCGGCCACCCTGCTTCACGGCCTCTGTGGCCTTGTCGAAGACCTCGATGAAGGAGACAGGACCGCTCGCGATGCCCGCGGTGCCGCTCACCATGTCCCCCTTCGGCCGGATCCGGGAGAAGGAGAAGCCCGTCCCTCCGCCGCTCTTGTGGATCTGGGCCATGTGGCCCATGGTCCGGAAGATGGCCTCGATGGAGTCCTCCACGGGAAGGACGAAACAGGCGGAGAGCTGGCCGATAGAGGTACCGGCGTTCATCAGGGTCGGGGAGTTGGGGAGGAAGAGGAGCTCCTCCATGATCCGGCGGAATTCCCCTTCCCTGGGAGTGTCAACCCCCCTGGCCACCCGGGGAAAGACTCCCTCGGGAGTCTCGCCGGCGTTCATATACCTGACCTTGAGGAGCTGCGCCGCCGCCTCGGTGAGTGCCATACGGTTGAGGGTTAAGGATCTCCTTTAATAAAAATCCATGCCCATCTTTCAGCGTACATGTCCCTCATGGTTCTCGGGACCGCATCCCACGCGGGAAAGAGCATGGCGGTCACCGCCCTCTGCCGGATTCTTCACCGCCGGGGCATCCGGGTGGCCCCTTTCAAGTCCCAGAACATGAGCCTGAACTCCTTCGTGACCCGGGACGGGAGGGAGATCGGGATCGCCCAGGCGGTCCAGGCCTTTGCCGCAGGCGTGGAGCCGGAGGCCGAGATGAACCCCGTTCTGCTCAAACCGAAGGGCGAGGGAGTGTCCCAGGTGGTCCTCATGGGCAGACCGTACCGCGACCTCCCCATCAGGGATTACTACCTGGAGACGGAGTTCCTCCTCGGGGAGGTCCTCTCGGCGTACCGGAGGCTGGAGGAGCGGTACGGCCAGCTGGTCGTCGAGGGGGCGGGGGGAGCCGCCGAGATGAACCTCTATGACCGGGACATCGCAAACATCCTCCTCGCCCGGGCCCTCCGGCTCCCCATTCTCCTCATCGGGGACATCGAACGGGGCGGGATCTTCGCCCAGGTGTACGGGACCATCCAGCTCCTCCCCGAGGACATCCGTCCCCTCGTGAAAGGGATCATCGTGAACAAGTTCAGGGGGGACCCCTCCCTTTTCTCGTCGGGTGTCCGGATGCTCGGGGAGATCACGGGGATACCTGTCCTCGGCGTCATTCCGTACGCAGAGATCCCGCTCCCGAGCGAGGACTCCCTCTCCCTCGCCGACAAGAGGGTGGGCGAGGGGCCGGTGCGGATCGCGGTCATCCGCCTGCCCCACATCTCCAACTTCACCGACTTCGAGCCCCTCGAGCGCCTCGTGCCCGTGGACTATGTTGACCCCGGCCGGAACCTCTCGGCATATGACTGTATCATCATCCCCGGCACGAAGAATACCGTCGAGGATCTCGCCGTGCTCCAGGATTCGGGGATGGCGGCCGAGATCCGGAGGGCGAGGGAAAGGGGGGCTCCGGTCATCGGCATCTGCGGGGGCTTCCAGATGCTCGGGAAGGAGATCCATGACCAGGGGATCGAGGGAGGGCACGGGGTCTACCCGGGCCTCGGTCTCCTCTCGGTGATCACCCGCTTCGACCGGTACGAGAAGACGACGAGGCAGGTCCAGATCTTTGCGAACCCGGTCGGCCCCATCCTCTCGGGCATGGACGAGGTGACGGGATACGAGATCCACATGGGCACGACCGAGCGGGGGGAGGAGCAGGAGGCATTCTCGGGGGACGGGGCCGTTAGCTCCGACGGTCTCGTCTTCGGGACCTACCTGCACGGGCTGTTCCAGAACGAGACCGCCGTGCATGCCCTCCTCTCTTTCCTCTACGGGCGGAAGGGCCTCCCCTTCGGGGGACACCTCATGCCGGGGAGGACGACCCTCCCCATCCGCGAGGAGGATTCCGGGGTTCACGGAGAGCCAAACACCCCGGGGGGGTCAGATCCCTATGACCGGCTTGCCGATCTCTTCGAGGCCCACCTGGATATGGAAAAGATTCTCCCCTTCTTTTCTCACAACAAGGCTAGCTGATGATACTCGTGATGGACCGGTACCCCTCGCCGGAGAGATCGTCGCACTCCACCTCTTCAACCGCCGAGAGGTCCACGTCCTTCCCGGCCGTGCTCCGGACGCAGTAAGCCCGTGCAGGGGATGTGATCCAGACTCCCCTGGCGAGAAACCGGGTGGAGTGTGCGCAGAACCGGCAGCGGTCCAGCGTTACTCCTTCGCCGGGAACGCACTCTACGGTCCCCTTCACAACCCGAAGGGTGCGCCTACCCTTCGTCATAGATGACCACCCGGTAACCGGCCCCGGTAAGGACCTTCCCTGCCCTCCCGAGCCATTCCTTTACGGTGGAGGTATCGATACCGGCCACCTTCTCCCTGAAAAACCCCCTGAGCTCCTCGTCCTCGGTGATGAGGCTCCGGTTGCCGCCGATTTTTCCCACCTGCTCCCCCCTCCCGTCGTAGATCCGCATCAGGCAGCACCGGAAGTCCCGGCAGATCGATGCATTCGAGTCATGGATCGTGCAGACAAAGCCCTGCCCTTCGGGGGCCCGCCTGAGGAACCGGCACCAGGCCGGGTTCGCGTCCACCTCGGCCGTATCCCCGAAGGCCTCCCTCCAATCGGGCATGACCCGGGCCCGGAAGACCTCGTTCGTGATGAGGAACCGGCAGTAGAACTCGGTATCATCCACCTCCCGCTCGATGCGGATGAGCTCCCCGAAGTTCATGCAGCATTTCCCGCACCGGGTACAGGCGAAGGTGGGCATCCCCCGGAGAGTATCCCGGGAGGCGTATTAAGGGTTCGGCCCGGATCCCATCAAGCCTCACGCGGCCTGGATCCCCTTGTGCCTCCCCCGGCCCGGATCGCATCAGCCTCACGGCCCGGATCCCCCGAGGCCCCAAAGGGCAGGTTCCACCATGCACCCTTAATTACCTCCTGAACAGATACTCCTCGATGAAGGTCTGCATCATGTGCGGGGGCGAGGGGACCCGGCTCCGTCCCCTCACCTTCGAGCGGCCGAAACCCTGCATTCCCATTGTCAATATCCCGTCCATCGCCCACCTGGTCTCCCACCTTTCCAATCTGGGGTTCACCGAGATGGTCCTCACCCTGGGGTACTTGGGGGAGGTCATCGAGAAGGCTCTCGGCGACGGCTCCCTCTTCGGGGCGGACATCCGGTACGTCCGGGAAAAGACCAAGCTCGGGACCGCAGGCTCGGTGAAGAACGCCCAGCGGCACCTCGAGGGGGGCCGGTTCCTCATCGTCGGCGGAGACCACGTCACCGACGTGAACCTCCTCGAGTTCTACCGGTCCCATGCCCTCGGGAAGAGCATCATCTCCATCGGGCTCATCTCCATCGACGACCCGAGCGAGTTCGGCATCGCCGAGATGGACGTGAACTACCACATCAAGAGGTTCAAGGAAAAGCCCGGGCCGGGGGAGATCTTCTCGAACCTCGCGAGCATGGGCATGTACGTCTGTGACCCGGAGATCTTTGACCACATCCCCCATGGTCGGAAGTACGACTTCGCCCGGGACCTCTTCCCGGGCCTCCTCTCCCAGGGAAAGACCCTCAGGGGCTGGCTCGCCCGGGGCAACTGGACGGACGTCGGGAGCCCGAGGTCCCTCCGGCAGGCCGAGCGCTGGAAACTCCAGGAGATTCCCTACATGGCCATCTCGGGCGACCTCCATGTCCAGGGTGCCCAGATCGCGGGCCCGGTCCAGTTCTCGGGATCGGTCACTCTCGGCCCCCAGTCCCGGATCATCGGCCCGGTCTCCATCGGGGCGGGGACCACCATCGAGGGAAACGTTCTCATCGGCCCCTACACCTCCATCGGCGAGGGTTGCACCATCCGCGGGCACACGAAGATCTTCTCGTCATCCATCTACAACCGGGTCGTTGTCGGGAGGAACTGCACCATCAGCGGGTCGGTCGTCGATACCGATTCGGTGCTCGGGGAGGAGTGCTCCGTCGAGAACGACACCATTATCGGTCCCCGGGTGGTGCTCCGGGACGGGGTCGTGGTCCACTCGGGGACCCGCATCTGGCCCGAGGTGACGGTGGAGGAGAAAACCGTCGTCCGGGAGCACATCCTCAACCCGAGGTTTGACACCGGGATCGGCGGCTCCTAGGTTTTAATTTACCCGTGCCGGACGAGGCGGTGGGTGAGGGCGACGAGGGGGTGCCGGGCGTAATCCATGACCTTGATATCGTCGAGAGAGTTGAGGTTCATGGCCCGGGCGGTCCGCTCCATCCCGAGCTCGATGTCCTTGTCGATCTCGATGATGTAGGCCTCGAGGTGGGTGATCCCGAGCCTCTTTGCCGCGATGGCCCGGTGGTGCCCGTCAACGAGGATGAACCGGCCCGGGCGCTTCACCACGATGAGGGGCTCGGCGAGGCCCTTCTTGATCTCGTACATCCTCCCCTCCAGCTCGTCCTCGTAGATCTTTGTCTGGGTGGGGAGGAGGCTCCCGATCTCCACCTGGTCCCGGTGGAGCTTGGGCTCGACCCCGTAGAGCTTCCGCAGGGTGTCGATGAACTTGAAAACCTTGTCCGGCGAGACGTGCTCGATCTGGGATCGGATCACGTCCGCGTTCGAGATGATCCCGAGGAGCTTGTTCGTCTCGTCAACCACCGGGAGCTTCTGAATCCCGCTCCGGAAGATGACCCGGGCGGCGTCGTTGATGGACATATCGGGGTCGGCGACGATCAGGTGGGTGGACATGATCCGTTCCACGGGGGTGGATGGGTGGACGAACAGGAGGTCCCGGGCGGAGATGTAGCCCACCACCTCGCCGCTGTTGGTCACGGGAAAGCCGTCGTGCTTCGTGGTCTGGATGGTCTCGATGACGTCCTTCACCGTGGCATGGACGTCGATGGTCACGACGTCGTAGGTCATGTAGTCCCTGACCTTTTTCTTGTCCATCACTAGAGCTCTAGGACGTTCTCCGTACTTAATTGATCGGTGAAAAAGGGGACATTTCAGAGAAATGGCCCTGGGTCACCAGAGGTGAAAAGGGTTGGTTTTATTCGATGGAAATCTTCTTTCCCGTCTCGGCGACGAGTTTCTTCAGCCTCACCTCGAGGACCCCGTTCTTGAAGGTCGCCGTCGTCCCCTCCTCTGTCACGTCCTCGGGGAGCTTCACCACCCGGTCCATGGACCCGTAGGTCCTCTCCCGGACGAAGTAGCCCTCGGTCTCCTCCTTGGTCTCCTGCTCGCGGGTAAAGGCGATTCGAAGTGTTCTCGGGTCCAGGAGCGAGAGGCTGACATCGTCCTTCTCGACGCCCGGGAGGTCCGCGGCCACGACGACCTCATCCTCGTGCACCTTCACGTCCACCCGGAACTCGCCGCGGATCGCGGGGAGCATCCTCGCCCGCATCTCCCGCCCGGGGAGGGACTTCGAGCTCGCGAGCTCCTCGAGCATCTCGTTGAACTGGCCCTCCATGTCGGCCATGAAATCATCGAATTCCTCCCAGAACGGTCCAAACAGGTACTTCCGTCTCCATGCCATACGGGTTTCCTCTCCTTGGGGTTACTGCTTCATCCATGCCGCTTCGGGCACAGGCAAGGGACAGGTCGTACCGGTAGTATAAATAGGTCTCCCCGAATCTCAATTTTTTAGAATTGCCCTCACCGTCTGACGGATGCGGGAGTCGGTCTGCCGTTTCCTGTCCATGAAAGATTTTATCTCGCCGTGGAACCTTCTCAGTACGGATGAAAAGGGAGAAGAAAACGGAGAGTTTTCCCTGGAAAAAGGTGTTTGTCATCGCCGTCGGGGTTCTCTTCGTGGCCATGATGGTCCTCTCGGCCATGGGGATGAGCTGGCTCCAGTCCTTCCGGAGCGTGACGGCCAACGATACCGTAACCATCGGATTTACCCTCAGGGACGCCGCCGGCCAGCCGGTGCTCACCACGGACCAGAACGTGTACCAGACCGCCATCACCGGCGGGTATCCGGTTTTCCTGACCCAGCCTCTCGCGGTGAGGGCCGGTCACATCGGTAACCCGGGCTACACGGGCGTAGTTGCGTACAATTACTACGTGAGCCGCTCCGGCATGACGGAGAAGTTCGGCATCCTCGGCCAGGAACTGGACGAGATCGATGCCGGGGTCCTCGGCATGAAGAAGGGCGAGACAAAAACCATCCACTTCAGTTTCACGGTTCCCCCCGTCTCCATGAAACGCTCTGAATTCATGGCCATGGGGGGAAACTTCACCCAGACGAGCGTGGGCGACCTGATCCCCATGGGCTACTCCGAGACACCCATCGTTTCGGGCATAGTGAATGAATCAGCGACGAACGCCGTGCTCAGGATGGCCACCGTGGTGAACAAGACGGCGGATGCCATCCAGATCCAGGATGCGTATCCCTCAGCCGATGTCACGGTCGAGGAAATCGGGTAGATTCCATACTTTTTTCTCCCCCCGCCGCCACCCTTCTCCCATGGGAACCGCCGTCCTCTGTTTTTCGCAGGAGGGGTGCATGGGCTGCAGCGAGCAGGCCCCCATCAACCGTGAGATGGAGAAGGCCCTGCGCATCCGGATCGAGGAGGTCGACGTGGTGAAGAATCCGAGGTTCGTCGCCCAGTACCACCTCCGGGTCACTCCCACCATCCTCATCCTCGAGAACGGTGAGGAGAGGAAACGCTTCGAGGGGCTTGTCCACCGGGAGGAACTCGAGGCGGCCCTGAGGGATTACCTATAACCGGTTCCCGTAGATCCGTTTCACGGCCCGGGCGGGAGCCCTCTGCCCCTCCTTGCGAAGCACCTTCCCGTTCCGGAGCTTCAT
>DATGDI010000059.1:0-1554 GCA_035310965.1 Methanomicrobiales archaeon | reverse complement strand
GTCTTTGTTCTCGCCCACCGGTTACCGGTTTCAGCCCTCTTCGACCTGGCATCGGATCCCGTCTGTATCATCGACCAGCGCCGCGTCCTCACCTTCGCCAACACGAGCTTCTTCTCCTTCTTCGGATCCTCGGAGAAGGATGCCCTTCACCGTGGGCTGGACGAGATCGGGTTTGATGTCTCCGTTATCCCTCAGCCGGGGGAATTTACGAGGGACGCCTCCGCCCGGAAAGAAGGGATACGCGAAGGGGAGTTCCGAAAGGGGGGGACAGGGTATCAGTTCCGGATCAGGATGCTGCCCGTCACCTTCGAGGACGGGATGAAGGGGACCGCGTTTCTCTTTGATGACATCACGAGGGAGAAAAAACACCTGGAAAACCTTGAGTTCCTCGCCCGGACCTCGGCCGAGCTCGCCGACATGGGAGATGATGAGAACATCTACCAGTACATCGCCGACCGGGTCGCGGAGCTCGAGCCCCGGGCCCACGTCAATGTAAATTCGGTTGATCCCGAGAGAATGATAACCATCGTGCGTGCGACCTCGTCAGCGGATCTCCAGTTTCTCAGGGAGTTCAACGACAGCTTTGCCGATCTGGGGGATTTCTCCGAAATGACCTTTGACATGAACAGGATTCCCGAGGGAATCCAGGTTCTCATGAAGGGTTCCATCATGGAAGGTCCGAGAAGTTTATACGAAATCAGCTGGCATCTCCTTCCTGAGGCCGCATGTAGCGAGATCCAGGAGAAGTTCCGCCTTGACAGAAATTTCGTGATGGGCTGTTCATGCAAGGGAGGACTGTACGGCCACGTGGCCTTGAGATTCAGAAAGGGCGATGAGATGGAGAACAAGCCGACCGTCGAAGCCTTCGTGAGGCAGGCAGGGGTTGCTCTCCAGAGGAGGTACCTCCGGGAGAAACTGAGAAGGATAGAGGGGAGGGAAGAAACCCGGCGCCAGACAAGGTAAGTGAACCGGCGGTCCTGGATAGGACACCCTCCTTTTATATATCCAGGAATCCCCCGGGGGCGAGGGCCGTTGCGAGCATCACCATGTTGATCTCCCGGTGCTCCTTCCAGCCGGCGGATTCCTGGTTTTTCCCGTCGGCCCAGAACCTCGTGATGGTCTCTCCGAGGGGAAAATAGGATCGGAGGGCCTCCGCCCGGACCTGCAGGGAGCTGTCGGGGCCGAACATCGCCGGGCTCCCGTGGATGAGCCGCTCCAGGGGATCCACGCTGGAGAGCCCTATGGCGAGGCCGAGTTCCCGGAAGGCAAGCCGGAAATCGGCGGGAAGTCCCGTGCACCCGCTGTCGGCGAAGGAATCCAGGCCGAGAAGGGCGGCGTCGAGGACTTCGCCGAGCAGGGCCGGCAGATCCAGTTCCGGCACGGCCTGGTCCGGGAATCTTCCCCCGCCCTGTACCATCACCTGGGCGATGCGCAGGGCATCGGAGATCAGGCCGCCGGTGCCGAGAGGATCGTCGGTGGGAAGGTCCATGCCCTGGGAGATCCGTGCAAGTGCTTCGATCTCCTCCCCGAGATCCGGGGGAAGAAATGGGGCGG
>DATGDI010000058.1:0-1811 GCA_035310965.1 Methanomicrobiales archaeon | reverse complement strand
ACCCGGGATAGACCTCGGGGTCGTTGTCGTCGCAGTCCCCGCCGCACGACGTGAACCTGTCAGCGTCCTGGTCGAAGCCCTCGTCAACGATGACGTCGCAGTCGTTGTCCTTCCCGTCGCAAACCTCGGCAGCCCCGGGGTATATCGCCGGGTTTAAATCATCGCAATCGCCCGAAACCGCCGCGTACCCGGTGGGGGCCGAACAGTCCTGGAGGGTTTCCCGGCTGCCATATCCGTCCCCGTCGGCATCCCGGTAGAAGGAGAGCCGGACACCTTCGTCGACCTCCCCGTCGCAGTCGTTGTCCAGCCCGTCGCAGATCTCCGAGGCCCCCGGGTGGACCGCGGAATTCGTGTCATCGCAGTCCCCGTCGCAGACACGGAATCCGTCGCCATCGGCGTCCGCCTCTCCGGCGGAGAGCTTCCCGTCACAGTTGGTATCCAGGCCGTCGCAGAGTTCGACGGCCCCGGGGTACACCGACGGATTCGCGTCATCGCAATCCCCCGGCGTTTCCACGTACCCGGTCGGGGCGCCACAGGCCTGTACGGTTTCCATGCCACCATAACCGTCACCATCCGCATCAAGGTAGTAGGTAAGGGCCGCTCCCTCGTCGATCTGGCCATCGCAGTCATCGTCAATCCCGTTGCAGGTCTCGGTTGCTCCGGGATGGATCGAAGGATCGGCGTCATCGCAGTCGCCGTCGCAGCCTCGGTACCCGTCACCATCGGCATCAGCCTCGTCCGGGGGCACGAGTCCGTCGCAGTCGTCATCGACCCCGTTACATTCCTCGGTGGCTTCGGGATTCCGGAGGGGATCGCTATCGTCGCAATCCCCGTCGCTTATCCGGAACCCGTCCCCGTCCGCGTCCACCTCACACCGGGTTCGGACGAACCCGTCCATGATCCCGATGCTGCACCCGAACTTGAACTCGCCCTCTTTTTTCCCGTCGGAAAAAGCGAGGATCTGCTCGCAGGAGCAGCCGCAGGTCGATGAACCGATGCTCCCGTCCAAGCTGTAGATCCGGCCCGGGCCCTTTCCCTTCGGGGCCCGGGTGTCGAAAACTGCATCGCCATCTACGAGGGCAAACCTGTTCGTGTTCAATCCTTCGGAGGGCACCGTTACCTCAGGGAGGGACGTGTCAACAGGGCAGATATCCCACGGATCGGGAACACCGTCGGAATCCGTGTCGGGGATTCCTGCAGGTGTCTCCACCCCGGAGGCCATCGGCAGCAGCAGTACGATACCCAGGACAGCAAGCACCAGGAGAAGTTTTCGAAAGGATCTCATGGAATACCTCTTATTCCGGCCACCCATCCGGTCCTCATCGATGTCGAGCCTCGCCGGTCCGGACGGTCAGGACCTTCCTTCTGGAAAAAAACAGGTGGATATGCGCGTGCCCTGTGTGCAGTCTCGCGCACACCCGCGTGACAGGGGAGATCGGGATCGCCGCTGGCAGACTCGCCCGGCGGTCGAACCCCATCTCTGCCCTTCGATCACCGGGGGATATGTGGTTCAATATACATATTTAATTATAAACTTATCGAAATTTCACGATCGGGAAAAGGACCTGAACGCTCTCCCATTCAGGGCAGCTCTCCGACAATCGGGACAATGATGGCCGTCACCGCTCGTCGGGGAATCGGGGGGTCTCAGGACGAAAACCCGTCTTTCCGAGGCTGAACAAGGACCACAGTCCCTGATCAGGATAATATCGAGAGGGTTAAATGGGTACAGGGGCATGCTACACCTATGGTCTACCTCCCCGTTGCCAACTTTTTCATCTACGGGATCCACCTGGCCATTTACCTCGGAG
>DATGDI010000057.1:0-3727 GCA_035310965.1 Methanomicrobiales archaeon | reverse complement strand
GGCAGAGCATGACAAGAAGAGGAAGAACTACGGCCTCGATGTCTTCAAGGGCGCACCCATCGACATGTACAAAGCGGGCGTCGTCGAGCCCCTCAGGGTGAAGACCCAGGCCGTCGCCTCGGCAGCCGAGGCCGCGGTCATGATCCTCCGGATCGACGACGTCATCGCCGCCTCACGCGTCGCAGGCGGACCCCCCGGTGGGCCAGGCGGCATGCCTCCCGGCGGAATGCCCCCCGGCATGGGCGGCGACATGGGCGACTTCTAAGCCCCCCACACCATTCTCACTTTTTAGTATCTTTCTCCAACCGGTTTCCAGACCTCCCCGGGAAGCGTTATGGCCTTCAGGGCCGATCTCTCCTCCATGGGCCTGGACCTCGTCAGGAAAATCACGGCCTTTGTCGGGAGGCCTGAGGCCGCATTCCGTGAGGTAAAAGACGAGCCTGTTACCCCCGCCCTGATCTACTTCGTGCTCCTTTTTCTCCTTTATCTCGTCCTGAGTTACATCGTGTTCGCCCTGGGGACTCTGTTCCTGCCCATAGGCCCTCCCGGGGATCTGCCGGTGCTTTTCATGCCCCATATCCTACTCCAGTTGCTCCCCCTGACCCTTCTCCCCATTTACCTCGGACTGCTCCACGGATGGGTGTACGCCCTCGGGGGAAGGGGAGGGTTCTCACAGACGGTGAAGTCCGTCCTCTACGGCCTCACCCCCCTCCTTCTCCTGGGATATTTCTCCCCCCTTTTCCTCATCGCCGGCATCTGGAGCCTTGGCCTCATCACCCTCGGATTAAGGGAATTACGGGGGATGTCCCTAGGGAAGGCGGGTCTTGCGACGCTGCTCCCTTCCATCTTTCTCGTGGTTCTTATCTTCATCCTGTTCCTTTCGGCTCTTTAGGAGCCCCCCTCACGCGGGGTAAAACATCTTTCTGTTATCCGCACCATTTTTATCCCCGGGTGGCACCAGTAAGGAACATGAGCGAGCGGTTCATCTTCACGAAGTACCGCACCTCCTGCTACAACTGCGGGAAGGAGGTGGACCAGGTGATAAAGGCGGTGCGGGCCCAGGCGCAGGTGGCCTGCTCCAACTGCGGGGCGACCCGGATCTACATCCCCCGGGCCTCGGAGGTGGGGAAGCCCGGCCTCTACACGAAGATCGGCTGCTACGACGTCTGGGAGCTCAGGGCCGATGCCCCGTGCATGAACTGCTGCACGGAGGGCCCCCACGACCTGATCATCGGGTGCAGCCAGTTCACCACCCGGTGCCACCACTGTGGCTTCACCCACTTCTACAAGTTCAACGTGGAATACATCGCGCAGTGCCCGATACCGGGGAAGGAGTAGAACTCATTCCCGGCCCTTTCCGATTTTTAGGAGAATAGCCACCAGTTCCTGGTAGATCGGAAACGTGATGTTCACCGTGTAGAACCGGGCATTCCCCGCCCGGCGGCTTCTCAGGAGGCCAAGATCCTCCAGGTTCGCGAGCTCCCGCCGCACCGCATTGATATTCGTCCCCGTGATCCGGCAGATCTCCCGGACATGGACTTCCCGCTCCGGGTGGAGGATGAAGAGTTCCAGGAGCTTCACCCGGGTACGGGAAGTGAAGAGGCGTTCGGGCATATGTATGGATAATTATAGTATTCAATTGAACATAAAGTTTATTCAATCTCCATTCCGGTAAAACCACCGCTTCACCACCTCGACGAGGGCGAGGTAGCCGGCGATGAGGGCTACGAGGATGAGATAGAAGCTGGCGGGCAGGTGCACGAATCCGAAGGCCGGGCCAAGGGGACTGTAGGGCAGGATGAAGGCCGCCGCGATCACGAGGGTGCAGCTCAGAGCGAGGAGGATGCTCGGCCGGCTCCTGAAGAAGGGAGAGCGCCGGGTGCGGATGACGAAGATGATGGCCACCTGGGTGCAGAGGGACTCGATAAACCAGGCGGTCTGGAAGAGATGCTCGGTCGCCGAGAATACGAGGAGCAGGAGCGCGAAGGTGAGGATATCGAAGAGGGAGCTGATGGGCCCGAAGACGAGGATAAACCTCTTGATGAACCCGGTGTCGAGCCTCTTCGGCCCGAGGGTGTACTCCGGGTCGACCTCGTCGGTGGGGATGGCCGACTGGGAGAGGTCGTAGAGGAGGTTGTTGAGGAGGATCTGGATGGGGAGCATGGGGAGGAAGGGGAGGAAGAGGGAGGCCGCGGCGACACTGAACATGTTGCCGAAGTTGGAGGAGGTGCCCATCATGATGTACTTCATGGTGTTCCCGAAGGTGCGCCTCCCCTCGAGCACCCCCTCATGGATGACCCGGAGATCTTTTTTCAGTAGGATGATGTCCGAGGATTCCCTCGCGATGTCCACGGCATTGTCGACGGAGATGCCGATGTCCGCGGTCCGGAGGGAGGGGGCATCGTTGATCCCGTCCCCCAGGTACCCGACCACATGCCCGTTCCTCTTGAGCGCGAGGATGATCCTGTCCTTCTGATCCGGGGTAACCCTGGTGAAGGTGGTCGACCGCTCCACGACTCGGGAGAGAGCGTCGTCGTCCATGGCCGCGATATCGGACCCGGTGACGATTCCCCCCTCCGGGTAGCCGAGGAGGGTGCAGGTCTTCCGGGTCACGAGCTCGTTGTCACCGGTCAGGATCTTCAGCTGGACCCCGGCATGATTCAGGAGCTCCAGGGATTCACGGGCGCTCTCCTTGGGCGGATCGAGGAAGGCGACGAAGCCCAGGAAGACCATGCCGGCCTCATCCGCCGTACTGTACACGGATCGGTCCCCCGTGAAGGTGCGGTAGGCGACCCCGAGGGCCCGGAAGCCCTCGCCGCTCAGTTCGCGGTAGAGGGAGAGGATCCTGTCCCCGGCCTCCCGGCCCAGATCCTCGATCCGGTCCCCCACCTCCCGGGAGGTGCATATCTTCAGGATCTCCTCGGGGGCTCCCTTGGAGATGAGGAGGTGTCGGCCATCTTCCCCGACGATGATGGAGATCCTTTTTCTCACGAAGTCGAAGGGGATCTCATCCACCTTCCGGAACCTTCCCGTGTCGATGGCCCGGAATGCAAGGATCGCGTCGTCAAGGGGGCTCTTCAGCCCGGTCTGGTGCGAGCTGTTGAGGAAGGAGAAGAGGAGAACCTTCTCGCTGTCCCGTCCCTCGCTGTCCACGTGCCTGATGAGGGTGATCCGGTTCTCGGTGAGGGTCCCGGTCTTGTCGGTGCAGAGGATGTCCATGGACCCGAGGTTCTGGATGGAGGCCAGGTGCTTCACGATGACCCCCTTCCCCGACATGGCCATGGCCCCCCGGGAGAGGTTGAGGGAGAGGATCATGGGGAGGAGCTCGGGCGTGACCCCGACGGCGAGGGCCACGGCGAAGAGGAGGGACTCGAGCACGCTGTGCCGGTACAGGGCATTGATGAGGAAGACGAAGATGACGAGGAAGAAGACGAGCTGCATGATGAGGTACCCGAACCTCTTCAGCCCTTTCTCCATCTCCGTCTCGGGCGGCCTCGCCGAGAGGTTCCGGGCGATGAGCCCGTACTGGGTGGCACCGCCGGTCCTTGTGATGACCGCCGTTGCGGTACCGCTCACCACTGAAGTCCCGAGGAAGAGCCGGTTTCTCACCTCTGCCCCGTTCCCCTCCGGCGAGGTGACGGGCCAGCGTTCGACCGGAAAGGGCTCTCCCGTGAGGACTGACTGGTTGACGAAGAAGTCCTTCGCAGAGAGGACGATGGCATCGGCG
>DATGDI010000056.1:0-4927 GCA_035310965.1 Methanomicrobiales archaeon | reverse complement strand
CCTGGCCTGCGTCTCGGTCTGCCCGGCCATGGAGGTCGCCGAGTTCGCCGGCCCCCTCACGATGCGGCAGGAGATGCGCCTCGCCATTGACCCGAGGGACTCCTGCGACCGGATCAGCGATGCCATCCGGGACGGCCTCTTTATGTGCACCACCTGCCAGCACTGCTGGAAGGTCTGCCCGAAGAAGATCGAGATCCCGGGGAAGGCCATCGAGAAGCTCCGGCGGATGGCGAACAAGCGTGGCCTCACCCTCCCGAGGCACAAGGAGGTGGCGGAGCTCGTCCGGGAGACCGGCCGTTCGGTCCCGAAGAACCAGCCGACCTTCCTCGACCAGGTACCGGAGGTCATCGAACCTGCGGGCCCGGTCCGGTGCACCGTCGGGTTCTTTGTGGGCTGCATGTACAATAACCGTATCCCCCAGACGGCCCTCGATGCCATGGAGGTCCTCGCCCGGAACGGGATCCGGGTGATCATCCCCCACGAACAGGTCTGCTGCGGCTCTCCCCTCATCCGGACCGGCCAGACCGATATCCTCCCCGATCTCATGGAGAAGAACATCGCCGCCTTCACCTGCCGGGGCATCGACACCGTCGTCACGATGTGCGCCGGCTGTGGCTCGACCCTGAAGAACGACTACCGCACTCCCTTCACCGTGAAGGACGTGAACGAGCTCCTCTGCGAAATCGGGATCGAGGAACCGGCCCGGCTCCCCATCCGGGTAGCCTACCACGACCCATGTCATCTCCTCCGGGGCCAGGGGATCTCGAGGCAGCCCCGGGAGCTCATCGGGAAGGTGGCGGAGCTCGTCGAGCTGCCGGTGAAGTGCTGCGGCGCGGGGGGCGGGACACGGTCCGGCCAGCCCGAGGTCTCGAAGGCTCTCGCGGCAAAGAAGGAGGAGGAGATCGAGAAGGCCGGGGTGGAGTGCGTCGTCTCCTCCTGCCCCTTCTGCGAGTTCCACATCGGCGAGCACTCGAAGAGGCCGGTGAAGAACGTGACCACCCTCCTCCTCGAGGGCTACCGGCGGAAGGACCAGGACAGGAGTGGGGAAGCCGGCGAACCGGCGGCCGCATGACCGGACCGGAAAGGAAATCGGGTGGGGCCGGGCAGTCGAGGACCGAGGTCCCGGAGATCCGGGTCCTCATCGCCCTCTCAGAGCCGGATCTCATGGAGTACGCAAGGAACGATCTCCAGTCTGAGGGATGCTTCCGTGTCGAGGTCGCCCGGTCCGGGGAGGATGCCCTGGAGAGGCTGAAGTCGGCGGGCTACGATGCCATCGTATCGGGCATGCCTCTCCCCGGGATGAGTGGCGTCGGTCTCCTGAAGAGCATCCGGTGCGGTGGGTCCCGGACTCCCTTCATCTTCCTTTCCCGGGGATCAGACCTGAAGACCGTGGTCGAGGCCTTCAACCAGGGCACCTCGGCCTTTATCGATACCGGGACGGAGGGGGGCCTCCTCCCTGGAAACCTCTGCATGGCCGTCCTCCGGGCCGTCGAGGATCACCGGTCCGCCGTCGGGGTAAGGAAGGAGAGGGACCAGCTGCGGATCATCCTCTCCGCCCAGAGAACCGGGCTCGCCCTCGTCAACCCGGACCTCACCATCGCCTGGGCGAACGAGGAGGCTCGGAGGCTCTTTCCGGGAAGGGAGCCGGTGGGGATGCCCTGCCACGAGTTCTACGAGGGCCGGGAAATGCCGTGCGATCCCTGCCCCACCCTCAGGGCCTTCGGGACCGGGAGCGTCCAGGAGACCGAGCACTACAATCCCCTGGACCAGAGGTGGTACCATATCGTCACCCAGCCGGTCCGGGACGCCGAAGGGCGGGTGATCCAGGTCCTCGAGGGAATCACCGACATCACGGTCCGGAAGCAGGGCGAGGAGGCCCTCCGGCTCACCCAGGAAAAATACCGGGAGCTCGTGGAGAACGCGGGGAGCATCATCTTCCGCTCGGACCGGGAGGGGAACATCACCTTCTTCAATGACTTCGCCCAGAGGTTCTTCGGCTTCTCGGCCCCCGAGATCCTCGGGAAGAACGTCATCGGCACCATCGTCCCCGAGAGCGACAGCGCGGGGAAGGACCTCCGGGCCATGATCCGGGAGATCAGGGAGCACCCGGAGGAGTACCGGAACAACGAGAACGAGAACATCAAGAAGAACGGCGAACGGGCCTGGATCTCCTGGACCAACCGTCCGATCTACAACGGAAAGGGGGAGTTCGTGGAGCTCCTCTCGGTGGGAAATGACATCACCGCCCGGAAAAGGGCCGAGGAGGCCCTCTCTGCCGCGAACCAGAAGCTGAACCTCCTCTCGAACGTGACAAGGCACGACGTGCTGAACCAGCTGAACGTCCTCTCCGGCTACCTGGGCCTCGTCAGGGACCGGATCAGCGATGTGGACACCGCGGCGCTCCTCTCCCGGGCCTGGGACTCGGCCTGGAACATCCGGAAGCTCATCGCCTTTACGAAGGATTACCAGGAGATCGGCGTCCACTCGCCCCGGTGGCACGAGATTCCCGCGACCGTGAACCGCGCCGCCTCATCCCTCGATCTCGCGGGCATCGCCCTCGAGGTGGAGGTGGGGGACCTCCAGGTTTACGCCGATCCCCTCCTCGAAAAGGTCTTTTACGCACTCCTGGACAACGCCCTCCGGCACGGCGACCGCATCGACCGGATCCGTGTCTCCAGCCACCCCGAGGGAAGGGAGATCGCCCTTGTCGTGGAGGACAACGGGATCGGGATTCCCGACGGAGAGAAGGAGAAGGCCTTCGGCAGGGGTACGGGCAGGAACACCGGCTACGGCCTTTTCATCGCGAGGGAGATCCTCTCCATCACGGGCCTCACCATCCGGGAGACCGGCACCTTCGGGCAGGGTGCCCGGTTCGAGATCCGGATACCCGAGGGCGCCTTCCGTTCCGGGAAGGGCTGAAAGGATAGCCCGGCCGGGCGGGTCTACCCCTGCCCGCTCCTCACGAGGTACTCGTACACCTCGAGGGCGGCCTTTGCCCCCTCCCCGGCCGCGATGATGATCTGCTTCCCCTTGACGCTCGTGACATCGCCGGCCGCAAAGACCCCCGGGACGTTCGTGTGGCAGTTCTCGTCCACCACCACCTCCTTCTCGGGGTTCAGGGGCACGAATCCCTCGAGGAACTCGGTGTTCGGGAGCCACCCGATCTCGAGGAAGACCCCGTCGACGTCGATCCGGGCCTCCTCCCCCGTGTCCCGGTGCCGGATGCCGAGGCCGGTGAGGAACTGGTCCCCGTAGAGCCGCGCGACCTCCACGTTCAGGTGGGTGAGGATGTTTTCCCTCTTCGCGTACAGGTCCTTGTACACGGCGTCGCACCTGATCTGGGAATGGACGAGGAGGTGGACCGTCTTTGCGATCTTGCTCATCTCGATGGCCGTCTGGAGGGCCGAGTTCCCTCCCCCCACCACGGCCACGTTCTTCCCCCTGAAGAGCGGCCCGTCGCAGGTGGCGCAGATGGAGAGCCCCCGGCCGATGAACCGCTCCTCGCCCTCGATCCCGAGCATCTTCGGGTGTTTCCCGGTCGCGATGAGGATGCTCTTCGCCCCGAAGGACCGGTCGGTCGCGGTCTTCACGGTGAAGGAGGAGCCGTCCCGGGAGATGCCGATCACCCCGTCCAGCTCGAGCTGGATGTGGAGCTCCTTTGCCTGCTCCTCGAACTTCTTCATCAGGTCCTCGCCCGTGATCATCCGGTAGCCCATGTAGTTCTCGATGGCCCAGCTCTCCAGGGCCTGGCCGCCGATGTTCTCGGTGATGACCAGGGTCTTTAAGAATTTCCTCGCGGTGTAGACCGAGGCGGCGAGGCCGGCCGGCCCGGCTCCCAGGATGATCACGTCGAACAGATCCACGGGGGCCTCGCCGCCGCCGAAGACCTCCTGCAGGGCCTGGGCATCGAAGCCCACGATGACCCGGTCCCCGGCGATGGTCACGGGAACCCCGTTCTGGCCGGAGATGCGGATCATCTCGCCGGCCGCCTCACGATCCTCGGAGACGTTGATCTCGGAGAACGGGATGCCCCGTTTCTCCAGGAAAGCCTTCACCATGCGGCAGTAGGGGCACTGCGTCGTGGTATAGACCCGGACGTCTGGCATTGCCACGGTACTCTTCCCTGCTCATATAAAGCGGTATCTGAAAGGGCGGCCGGAGGGCCGGATCCCGGGATATGTTTATCCGTCTCCCTTCCCACCGTACCCTTCGCCATGGGCGGAGATGGAAGCGCGGGACGGATCCTCCGGGTGAACCTCACGGAAAGGGCCGTCGGAGAGGTCCCGTTCCCGAAGGAATGGAGGGCACGGTATCTCGGGGGTCGGGGGCTCGGCGTCCGGCTCGTCTACGACCTTGTCGATCCCCTGGCCGACCCTCTCGGTGACGGGAACGCCGTGGTTTTCGCCGCCGGGCCACTCACCGGCACGGGAATGCCCCTCGGATCCCGGTACTGCGTCGTGACCAAGGCCCCCCTCACCGGGACCCTCTCTTCCAGCAACAGCGGCGGGTTCTTCGGGACGGAGATGAGGCGGACGGGCATCGATGCCATCCTCGTGGAGGGGAGGGCACCCGGCCCGGTATACCTCTGGATCCGGGACGGCTCCTGCGAGATCCGGGACGCGGCCCCGTACTGGGGGATGACCACCTACGAGACCATGGAGGGGATCGGGAGGGATCTCGGGGAGGAGAAGGCGAGGATCGCCTGCATCGGGCCCGCGGGGGAACGGCTGGGCCGGATGGCCTGCATCGTGAACGATCACGGACGGGCCGCGGGCCGGGGGGGGATGGGGGCGGTCCTCGGGTCGAAGCGCCTGAAGGCCATCGCCGTGCGGGGAACGGGGAAGGTTCCCCGGGGGGATCCGGCCGAATTCTCAAGGGTCCGGGACGCCATCAGGGAGAAGATCGAAAAGGCGGGGCTGAACAAAGG
>DATGDI010000055.1:0-1516 GCA_035310965.1 Methanomicrobiales archaeon | reverse complement strand
AGAAGAACGGCGACCGCAAGATGGCCATGCGGGTAAAGGACCGGGGCATCTGGCAAAGTTACACCTGGAAGGACTATTACGAAAAAGTCAAATACTTCTCCCTCGGACTCATTAAGATGGGCCTGGAGAGGGGAGACAAGGTATCCATTCTCGGAGAGAACAAGCCGGAATGGTACTGGGCCGAGCTGGCGTCCCACTGTGCAGGAGCCCCTGTAGTGGGGATCTTCACCGATTGCATTCCCTCGGAAGTGAAATATTACCTGGAGCACTCCGACTCCAAATTTGTGGTGGCCCATGACCAGGAACAGGTGGACAAGCTGCTGGAGATCAAGGGTCAGCTTCCCCTGCTGAAAAAGGTCATCTACTGGGATCCGAAGGGGCTCTGGCATTACCGGGACCCGCTTCTTCTGTCCTTCGAGGAAGTCCTGAAACTTGGCGAAGTCCAGGAGAAAGAAAATCCCCAACTTTTCGAGCAGAAGATCGACGAGGGGCAGAGTTCGGACATCGGGGTCATCTGCTATACCTCCGGGACCACCGGGCTGCCCAAGGGAGCCATGCTCAGCCAGAGGTGGCTGGTGGACGGCGTAAGGGCCTGGGCCTCGATGGACGACTGGAACGAAAAGGGGTGCCAGTACCTTTCCTTCATCCCTCCGGCCTGGGCGACGGAGCAGGGCCTGGGGATTGGCGGCTCGCTGGTGGCGGACGTGTCCGTGAATTTCCCCGAAGAACCGGAAACGGTCCAGGAGAACCTGAGGGAAATCGGCCCCCAGATTCTTTTCTACGGCGCCCGGCTCTGGGAGAACGTGAACCGGATGGTACAGGCCCGGATGATCGATTCTTCGGCCATCCGCCGGCTTCTCTACCGGATCTGCCTCCCTCTTGGATACCGGATGGCGGATATCGTCGGGGCGGGGAAGACGCCCTCCTGGTTCGATCGGATCTTATACGTCCTGGCTTACCAGACCATCTTCCGGGCGCTCAAGGACAAGCTGGGCCTTTCCAACGCCCGGTGCGTGTATTCCGCCGGGGCTGCGGTCAGCCCGGAGATCATCCGCTTCTTCCAGGCCCTGGGGGTTCAGATCAAACTCTTCTACGGGAGTACGGAACTGGGGGTCGTTTCGATTCCCCGGGGGAAAGAGATCCGTCCCGAAACCTCCGGCCCCATCGTTCCCTGGGCCGAGGTCAGGCTCTCGGATGACGGGGAAATCCTGGTGAAGAGCCAGTTCATGTACTCCGGCTATTACAAGGATCCCGAGGCGACCGCCCGGAAGCTGAAAGACGGATGGTACGCCACGGGGGACTTCGGGCATATCGACGAAAAGGGGCAGCTCATCGTCATCGACCGGATGGAGGACCTGAAGACACTGGCCGGAGGGAAGAAGTTCTCCCCCCAATATACCGAAGTCCGATTGCGCTTCAGTCCGTACATCAAGGACGTCCTGGTGGTCGGGGGAGAGGACAAGGAATTCGTGACCGCCCTCGTCAACATCGAGCTGGAAAACATGGGGCGCTACGC
>DATGDI010000054.1:0-5146 GCA_035310965.1 Methanomicrobiales archaeon | reverse complement strand
TATCCTGACAGGGCCTTCCCGAGCTCGAGACCCTTCCGGTATGCCTGATCGAGGAGCTCCGGTTTCGTATGGATGCCCCGTATGGTATCCATGTCCGGGACAAGGATCTCCCCGAAGAGCCGGCAGTCGATAATCTCGAGGAAGGCGGCCACGGTGGCCTTTGCGCCGTCGAAGACTCCCGGGACCTTCATCCCGGAGATAGCGATGAAGAGGCAGAGCCGGGAGTTCCTCTTCTCCTTCGGGACGAGGGGGTCCCTCCGCATGTACTTGGCCATGAAAAAGACCTGGAACCGGTCCATGAGGGACTTGAGCTTCCCCGGAATGCCCATGGTCATGATGGGCGTCGCGATGATGAGCCCGTCCAGCTCCCGGAACTTCTGGTAGAGGGGGGTGAGATCATCCTCCATCTGGCAGGTCTCGTGCTCCCGGCAGAAGAGAATCTCCTGGCAGGGCTCGAAGTCGAGGAAGGGGACCACGATCTTTTCTACCGTGCAGCCTGCCTCCTCCGCCCCCCGGATTGCCCGGTCAAGGAGGGCGGCGGTATTACCCTCGGGGAGGGGGCTCCCGAGGAGGGCGATGACCTTCTTTCCCATAGCATCCTCCATGCACCCGGATGGTTTAAACCCTCCCCTTTTTTTCCGGCCGGCCCGGAGGATCCCCGAAAAAACTCCGGCGGGAACCCTGCCCCTCAAGACACTCTTTGGAAACCTTAGAAACCGATAAATAAGATACGCATCAAGACAGAGAAGGGTAAACTATGGCAAAAGGCACTGCGAAGGCGGCGAAGGCCGGGGCCAAGGGTGAACCCGGTAAATATGTCTGCATCGATTGCGGGTACGAATTCGAACTCTCGGCCAGGGATAAGGAGCTGAAGAAGTGTCCCATGTGCGCCTGCGAGGAGTTCAACTGCTTCCCCATGGTCGCGATGCGGCCCGACATCAAGACCCCCGAGGATGTCAAGAACCCGCCCAAGAAGCGGGAGTACCTGAAGTAATCACCTTTTTATAGCCCCCGGGCCCTACTCTCCACGGGTGAGCGGAGGCTCGGGAATGGAGGGAAATCATGGTGAATGTGAGGGAAGCGGGTGAGGTCTACGTCTGCCATGTCTGCGGGAACACGGTCGTTGTCAGGGAGGCCGGGGGCGGCGAGCTCGTCTGCCACGGCGAACCCATGGTGCGAAAGGAGGCGTGAGAGGTTCCCATGGTGAATGTCTCGGCGGTCGGGCAGGTCTTTGAGTGCATGATCTGCGGGAACGTGGTCGAGGTCCAGGCAGTCGGCGGCGGGGAACTTGTCTGCTGCGGTGAACCCATGGTGGAGAGGAAGTGATGATATGGCGGTAAGAAAGACTTCAAAGATTCCAGCAGGAAAGTCGAAGAACACCGGGAGCTCGAAGGGAATGCGGGAGCTCGAGAAGAAGATCGGGAAGGTCCCGGTCTTTTTCAGGGAACTGATGAAGACCCAGCCGGACATGCACGGGGCGATCCTCGCGTTTGACCAGCACATCTGGGACGACGGCCAGCTCTCCCGGAAGACGAAGAAGATCCTCGCCATCGCCATCGCGGCGGCCCTCAGGGACCAGCACGCGGTGAAGGCGCAGCTCGCCGGGGCGAAGAAGCTCGGGGTGAGCAGGGAGGAGATCGAGGAGGCTCTCCGGGTCACCTTCCTCCTCTCGGGGATGCCCGCCTATGTCTATGGCAGGGCCGCGATGGAAGAGGTCATGGGAAGGGAGTAGATCCTCATGCCCGAGGAGCCGGTCTCCTTCCCCGTCATAGGGGAACCTGCGCCCGATTTCGAGGCAGACACGACCCAGGGCCTCATCACCCTCTCGTCCCTCAAGGGGAAGTGGGTGGTGCTCTTCTCCCATCCCGCGGATTTCACCCCGGTCTGCACCACGGAGTTCCTCGCCTTCGCGAAGATCCATGACGAACTCGCGGCCCTGAACGTCCAGCTCATCGGCCTTTCCGTGGACAGCGTCTCGTCGCATCTCGCCTGGGTGAGGAACATCCGGGAGAAGATGGGCGTTACGATTCCCTTCCCCATCATCGCCGACCTCACCATGAAGGTGGCGAAGCGGTACGGGATGATCCACCCCGGCGCCTCTACGACGGCGGCTGTTCGCTGCGTCTTCTTCATCGATGATAAGGGGATCCTGCGGGCGATGATCTACTACCCGCTCCAGAACGGGAGATACATGCCCGAAATCCTCCGGCTCGTGAAGGCCCTCCAGACCACCGACCAGTACAAGGTCTCGACGCCCGCTAACTGGCAGCCGGGGGAGAAGGTCGTGGTCCCGGCCCCGAAGACCGTGGCGGACATGGAGAAGCGCCTCTCCGAGGGGTACGACTGTAAAGAGTGGTACCTCTGCTTCAAGAAGATCTGATCTTCAATCCCTCCTACTCCTTTTCGAACGGGTTTACCCAGTCCTCGCCCCCCAGCGCCTTCCTCGCGATGGCCTGCATCGCCTCCTCGATCATCTCCTTCACCGAGTCCATCTCGTTGAGCATCGCCCTCCGGAGGGGGATGACCGCCCGGGGATCGCCGAGGACCCCCAGCGCCCAGGCGGCCTTCCTCCGCACCCTCCAGTCCGGGTCCTTCAGGGCGTTGACCACGGGCTGGAAGGCCCGGGGATCGCCGAGGCGGGCGAGGGCCTCCAGCGCCTTCCACCGCCGCGATGGGTCCTCGTCGGAGAGCATGGAGAGGTAGTGGTTGAACCGGGCATCTCCGTCCGGTGGTGCCGGAGGAGAGTTCTCCTCTCCCATGGTGAGGAAGGTATGTATTATAGATGATAATGAAGAGTGCCTTATGGAAAAAACAAAGAAAGAAACAACTCTCCATCAACAAAAGCCCGGCCCGGGCGCGGACAAGGCGGACGGGGAAAGCGCCGTGCTCGCGAAGATCGCCGAGATGAAGGGACCGTATCGCGCCATGGGCGAGCGGGTTCATGCCATCATCAAAGCCAGCGCCCCAGCCCTCTCGCCGAACCTCTGGTACGGGATGCCCGCGTATGCCAGGGACGGCGATGTCATCTGCTTCTTCCGCAGCGGGGAGATGTTCAAAGAGAGGTACATGACGCTCGGCTTCAATAGCAAGGCGAACCTCGACGAAGGCGCCATGTGGCCGATCGCCTTCGCGCTGAAGGAGTTGACTGCCGCCGAAGAGGCACGGATTGCAGCGCTCGTGAAGAAAGCAGTGAGCTGAGGACAGAGCTCGCCACCGGGCCGGTCGAAGGTGGAGCCTTTTTTAAGGCCCGCGACCAAGCATTGGAGCATGCCGTTCTCGGTCCTCGCCTTTGCGACGAGCCCCCGGAGGCACGGGAACTCCGAGACCCTCCTCGACTGGGTCCTCGCCGAGATGGCCGGGGAACCGGATGTCACCATCGAGAAGGTGGCCCTCGACGAGGTCACGGTGAACCCCTGCCGGGGCTGCAATGCCTGCGAGGTCTTCGGGAAGTGCATCCAGCGGGATGACATGGACTTCCTCTACACGAAGATCGTCGAGGCGGACTGCATCGTTTTCGCCTCGCCCGTCTACTGCCTGGGCATCTGCGCCCAGGGGAAGGCCCTCGTGGACCGGGCGCAGGTCTTCCGGTCCCGGAAGTATGTCCTCAAGCTCCCGGTGGTGGCGCCGGAAAAACTCGGGAAGCGCGTCGGTATCTTCATCTCCACCGCGGGGCAGAACTGGGACATCGTCTTCGACGGTGCAAAAATGTCCATCCGGTGCTTCTTCCATGTCACCGAGATAAAGGACCGGGATACCCTCTATCTCCTCGTGCGCGGAGTGGACAAGGCCGGCGAGGTGGAGACCCACCCGACGGCACGGGACGAGGCCCGGGCCATCGGGAAAAAGGCCGTCGAAAGGCTCCGCGAGATGAACCGGTGAACCGGATGGAGCCCGTGAAGGTCCTCGGCATCTCGGGAAGCCCCCACCGGCACGGGAACACCGAGACCCTCCTCGATACCTTCCTCGAGGGAGCTGAATCGGCGGGGGCCGGCACCCGGAAGGTCCTTCTCCACGAGATGGGCTCAGCCACCTGCCGGGGGTGCAATTCCTGCCACAAGACCGGGGAGTGCGTCATCAGGGACGAGCTCATCCCCCTCTTTGATGAGATATTTTCGGTGGATGTCCTCGCCCTTGCCTCCCCCATCTACACCATGGGGATCACCGCCGAGATGAAGGGCTTCCTGGACCGTTCCCAGTTCCTCTGGGCCCAGAAATATATCCTGAAGACCCGGTACTACCCCCGCGACCATATCCACCGGCACAAGGGGTTCTTCATCTCCACCGCGGGAACGGGCTGGGAGAATGTCTTTTCCTCGGCCTTCCCTACCATGACCGCCTTCTTCGACATCGTCGGCTTCGAGTACTATGACAACATCATCGCCAAGGACATGGACCTCTACCACGGGATCCGGAACCACCCGACGGCCCTTGCCGAGGCCCGGGAGAAGGGAGGGAAAGTGGTGGGGGTGGTCTCGGCCCTGAAGGAAGCTCCCCCGGAGAAGGAATCTCACGGGGCAAGCGGGCCGAAGTAGGAGAGGACGAGAAGGGCGAAGGCCGCAGCGATGAGGAGCCCGAAGATCCCCGGGTTCCAGGCAAACACCTTTCTCCCGTCGAGGCCACCCACGGGGATCATGTTGAAGGCCGCGAGCATCGCGTTCACCTTCCATCCGATGTCCCCGATCTCGAGGAGGAGGAGGGATCCCCCACCGCCGACAAGGGCGAGGCCGACGAAAGGGATGGCGAGGAGCAGGTTCGTGACGGGTCCCGATGCCGAGATGAGGCCGTTCTCCTTCCGGGAGAGGTTCGCCCCGAAGATGACGGTCGCCCCCGGGGCCGCAAAGACAAAGCCGGCGAGGGCCGCCATCGCCACCGCCACGAGGAGCATCAGGTTGTCCTTCCGGAACTCCGCCCAGTACCCGTAGTGCATCGCCGTGAACTTGTGGGCGAGCTCGTGGAGGATGAAACCCACCCCCACGGTCACCGAGGAGAGGGCAAAGATGAAGATGAACCCGGCCAGGGTGATCCCGGAGGTCCCCCCGCCGAGGAAGATCAGGGTGAAGGCGAGGGTGATGGCGAACCAGGCGACGGCGAGGTCGCGCCACTCGCGGGGAGGGATCCGTTCGAGCATTGCGGATCCGGCTTGGAC
>DATGDI010000053.1:0-1936 GCA_035310965.1 Methanomicrobiales archaeon | reverse complement strand
ACGTCGCTTTCACACGGCGAAGATCCTGAGTTCGAATCTCAGCGGGCCCACTCCTTCTACCCGAAAGCCGGACGGAGACGATGATCACGTACTGTTGCCCCCTCCAGGTACCCGGGAGATGGCCCGGTTCATTCTATCATGGTTTATGACCCGTTAACGCGATTGCCCTTCATGAGAACATACACGGCCCTCTTCTTTTCGCTGCTGATGGTTTCGATCCTTGCTGCCGGTTGTACCGCCCCGGGTACTCCCCCGCAAAACCAGCCGATTGTGACCCAGAACACCACCGCGATGCCCGTTTCCGGTTCCTCAGTGCCGCCGGAACAGCTCGTGGCCTTCGTCGAGAGGGCCTACGAATTTGCCCACGACCATGGGAAGGAAGCAGCCCTCCGGGAATTCAATAACCCGAGCGGCCGGTTTGTGCAGGGCGAACTCTATATCTTCGCCTACGACCCCGAGGGAAACACGCTGGCCCTCCCCTTCCAGCCTGACCTCCTCGGGAAGAACCGGTGGAACCTGACAGATGCCAACGGCACCCCGTTTATCCGGGAAATTATCCAGGCCGCCCGGTCCGGAGGAGGGTTCGTCCGTTATTTCTATGCAGATCCCTCTGACAACTTCAGAATCAAACCGAAACTCAGCTACGTCATGATGGTGGACGAGGGCTGGCTCATCGGGTCCGGCGTCTATAAGCCACCGGGTGATTCCCTGATCGTCCGGGTGGGGTCCGATCCCGAAGTGAGGGGGGATCTCCGGTCCTTTGTCAGCGAGGCCGTTGTATATGCCGCGAAACACGGAAAGGAGGCCGCGATCCGGGAGTTCAACGACAGGAACGGTTCGTTTATCCGCGGAAACCGGTACATCTATGCCTTCGATTACCGGGGAACGACCCTGGCACTCCCCTTCCAGCCCCAGCTGGTGGGGACCGATCTCTCGGGACTCAAGGATCCCTTCAGGGTCAACTACACGAGGATCGAGATTCTCCTCGCACAGCACGGTGGCGGGTTCATCTTCTACCACTACCTGAACCCGGCCCGCAACATGACCCTGGAACCCAAGATGAGTTACATCCAGAAGGTCGATGACACCTGGTGGCTCGGAACGGGGATCTATCTCCAAGACTGGGAGGATGTCATCACGGCATCACCAGGATAGATACAGGCCTTCCCTCAACGGCGGTCTGACCCCCCTTCTCAAGAGATCCCCCGTTTTTCTCTTTCATTCCGGCGACGTGTACCCCCGACAACCGGCTTCTGCGGTGACGTGAGACCGGTTGGAGCTGCCATCACCTCTCGGGGGTAGAAAACCCTCCTGAAAAAGAAGGAAAATTACGGATTCCCGTCAGATGGGGTAGAACCTGAGCTGGACGTTCTTCATACCCAGGTTGTCGTAGGACCAGAGATAGTCCTGGAAGGCATCGTCAAAAATGTCGACCCGCTGGTAGGTCATGGTCGTTGCATTGTAGTAGTACACGGTGGTGAGCTGCCTGGTGACGTCCTGGAAGGTCGACTTTCCCTTCTTCCGGATGAGGGTGACGTTATCGAGAGAGCAGAGGGTCTCTGTCACACCCGCAACGGTATTCTCCCCGCAGGTCGAGATCTTCCCGCTCCCGCCAGGTTTCCCGACGGCCCGGATGAACACCTGGTAGTTGCCAGGGCCCGAGTAAGTGCCATCCGGGTTGTAGATGTTCCCGGGAGCGGGGAGCATGAACTCGCCCCTTCCGTCCGTTGCATCGGCATCGATGACGTTGAAGGTGGTTCCCAAGGTGAGGTAGATCCTGCTGTTCCCGTTCAGGGTAACGAATATCCTCGCTCCGTTGTTCGCGTCATTGGGAAGCTGGTCGGTCCTCGCCTTCCCGATGAGGTTCAGGTTGAAGTGCGGTCCGCTCATGGCGCCGTTGCCCGTCGCCCCGACTCCCGGGACGAGGAAGGCCGCG
>DATGDI010000052.1:0-19159 GCA_035310965.1 Methanomicrobiales archaeon | reverse complement strand
CACCTTCGAGGTCTCCTGCAACAAGGAGGAGTGCAAGTCCTTCGAGCTCTGCCGGCCGGACGGGGTCATCGACGGCGAGCGGTACCTGGTGGGGGAGATCCTGGGGAACGCGCCGGACATCTGCGAGAAGGGCCGGGCCCTCAAACTGGTTGAGCTGAGGCCGCTCTAACCCCCTTTTCGATGCCGTTTCACTCCCCCTTTTCCACTGCCACCCGGTAGAGCCCCCCGGCCAGTTCAATGATCCGGTCATGGTCCTTCAGGTTCACCCGCCACAGAGGGGGGACTGCCCCCGCCCCCCAGGCTGCCCCCGCGAGAGCCCCGGTGATGGCGCCGATGGTATCGGCATCGCCTCCCATGTTTACCGCCCCGAGCACCGCCTCTGCGAAGGAAGCAGATTCCATGAAAACCGAGAGGGCGCAGTGCGTGGCAAGGAGCGCATCCAGGGATGGGTCCCGCGGATTTTTCCGGTACTCTCCCAGCATCGACAGGACCTCGCCGCTGCGGCAGGTTGAGCAGGCGAGCCGGAAGGCTTCACCACGCGAAGCCTCCCGCGCGAGGCTCGCGATCATCCGGTTCACGAAAGCAGAGCAGGCCCCCGCGACCGGATCGCAGTGGGTGAGGCGCGAGCAGGCAAGGCTCATCTCCTCGAGAACGGGGGAGGCGGTGAAGATCCCGAGAGGCGGGCCCCGCATCACCGACCCGTTGGACCGGCTCCCGCCCAGTGTCCGATGTACCTGCAGGGCAGCGTCGCGGGCGGGCACCCCTTCCAAAACAAGGGCGAAAACCCCGCTGGAGGTCGGACCGTAGAACTCCGGGTACCTGCGATACCCATCCAGGAGCCGGGCCATGCAGTCCTCAGGTGAGAACCCGCGGGAGACCACGAGCGACCTGGCCACGGCCATGGCCTGGAGGGTGTCATCGGTGTACGACCCTCCGGCCGGCAGATCCCTGACCGGCACCGACGGTGGAGGCAGGCCCTCAAGGGGCGCACCCAACGCGTCCCCTACCGCGAGCCCCAGGAGCACCCCCACTGCCCGCTCTTCTTGCAATATAAACATCACCAATAAAATATATTTAGGAACGGCAAGTAGAGTTAAAGATGGTGATAGCGTGCAGAAGGAAGAGTTGCTCCACTTACATATGTTACTCATTCATGTAAAGAAATATTATGAGAACCTCACTTCTGATGAAATCTTCACGGACAGGTACAATGCCCTGACCATATCACCGGTCCACATCCACAAGAACAAGATTCTCCACAAGAAGGCCATCCTCACCCTCGGGGATGAGATCGTATCTCACATCAGGGCCCGCCGCCCGGCGATGGTGGAGATGAGCCCTGAGGCCGCGACAGGACGCGTCGCCGCCGAACAGTAATCCATGGATGAGTTCGCCCTTTGCCGGGAGATCATCTCCCGCCTCTCTTCTCATCCCCTTTCCCCTTCCCGGTTGGAACACCTGAAGATCGAGGTCTGCCGGGCCCACCATTCCCCCGTGATCCCGAAGAACTCCGCCATCCTTGCCGCGGCCCGCCCGGAGGAGCGTGAACGGCTGCGGGAACTCCTCCTCCTGAAACCCACCCGTACCCTCTCGGGGGTCGCCCCGGTGGCGGTCATGACCTCCCCGGCTCCCTGTCCCCATGGGAAGTGCCTCCCCTGCCCGGGCGGCCCGGACCATCCCTTCGGGACACCCCAGAGTTATACCGGTGAGGAACCTGCCGCCCTCCGCGCCCGTGAGCACGGGTATGACCCGTACCGGCAGGTGAGGGCCCGTCTCGACCAGTTCCGGGCCCTCGGGCATCACGTGGACAAGGCCGAGCTCATCGTCATGGGGGGGACCATAACCGCCCGGCCTCCGGAATACCAGCAGTGGTTCGTCTCCGAGTGCATCCGTGCGATGAACGAGTCGGGGGGTGTCACCGGTGAAACCGGGGAGCCCTTCGAGAGGATCGCCGCCGCGAACGAGACCTCGGCCGTCCGGTGCGTGGCCGTGACCTTCGAGACCCGCCCCGATTACTGCAGGGAAGAACACGTGAAGAGGATGCTCTCCCTCGGGGTCACCAAGGTGGAGCTCGGGGTCCAGCACGTCGATGACCGGATCCTCGACCTGAACCGGAGGGGGTGCAGCCTCGCGGACGCCGTCGAGGCGAACCGGCTCCTCCGGGACTCGGGATTCAAGGTGGGATTCCACGTGATGCCCAACCTTCCGGGTGCCTCCATCGCCGACGATGAGGCAATGTTCCGGACCCTCTTCTCCGATGAAGACCTCCGGCCCGACTTCCTGAAGATCTACCCGACCCTCGTGACCCCGGGATCCGGTATCGAGGATCTGTACCGGAACGGTGGTTACGAGCCGTACCCGGAGCCGGTCCTCGTCGACCTCATCGCCCGGGCCAAGGCTTTGCTCCCCCCGTACGTCAGGCTCCAGCGGGTGCAGCGGGACATCCCGGCGAAGCTCATCACCGCCGGTTCCATCCACGGGAACCTGAGACAGATGGCGAGGAGCCGGCTCGGAGAGATGGGGGGGGCCTGCCGGTGCATCCGCTGCCGGGAGGCCGGGAGATGCACTCCGGGAGGAACGCCCGGGTTCGAGGTCCTCACCTATCCGTGCTGCGGGGGGACCGAGCACTTCATCTCCGCCGTGGCCGGGGAGGCCCTCATCGGGTATGCCCGGCTCCGGTTCCCCGGCGATCCCGGGAAGGCCGTGCCGGAGGAGGCCTCCCTGCTCCGCGAGCTTCACGTGTACGGCCCCCTGGTCCCCCTCGGGATGGACGCGGGATCTGCCGAATGGCAGCACCGGTCCTTCGGATCGGTCCTCCTCGAAAGGGCGGAGGACCTGTCACGGAAGGGAGGCTTCCGGGGCATCACGGTCCTCCCGGGGATCGGGGTCCGGCCGTACTACCGGAGGAGAGGCTATGAGAGGAGGGGGCCCTATATGGTTAAGGAGCTGGCATGAGGCCCGCGACCACCGAGTTCCTTCGGCAGAGGTTCACGGAGTACTACCGGAGGGAGCGGATCATGGCTCCCCCGTCGGTGGGGGAGCGGGAGTTCGGGTTCATCCTCTTTGACCCCGACTCGCCCGAGGTCCGGATGCGCCGGCACATGGGGTTTGGCACGGCGGGTGAGCTCGGGGAGTACCTCCGGTCCATGGTCCCGGCGCATGCCTTCTACTCGAGCGCCTATTACACGGCACCGGGGGCAGGAACCATGGCCGAGAAGGGCTGGACCGGGGCAGACCTCATCTTCGACCTCGATGCCGACCACCTCATGCGGGGCCCGTACAGGGCGATGCTCGACCGCGTGAAGCTCGAGACCCAGAAGCTCCTCGCCATGCTCACCGGCGAGCTGGGTTTCTCCGAGCGGATCATTCACCTCGTGTTTTCGGGCGGGCGGGGCTACCATGTCCACATCCGGGATATTGGTGTGAGGGGGTGGGGGAGCCAGGAGCGTCGGGAGCTCATCGACTATGTCTGTGGCATCGGGATCGACCCCGGTGCCCTCCTCTCCGGCGTCCGGGGAGGGACCCCGGGCTGGAGCGAGAGATATATATCCACCATCTCCGAGTACCTTCTCTGGCTCAAGGGGCTGGGGCGAGAGAAGGGGGTGGAGCATCTCATGGAGTTCCCCGGGATCGGCAGGGAGAGGGCCCCGAGGTTCTTCGACGCCATCGACACGTACCTGGCCGGGCTCGGGAGGGGAGACTCCGGGCCGCTCGCCGAAAACCAGGTTTTCGCAGCCATTTCGGCGGGGGGGAAATTCCAGGAACTTCTGCGGGGCCGGGCCGCTCTTGCCGACGAGCCGGTGACCACCGACACGAGGAGGCTCATCCGGATGCCCACCTCCCTCCACGGGGGATCGGGGTTCCGGGTCACCCCCCTCGCCCTCGGAGATTTCGATTCCTTCGACCCCCTCCGGGACGCGGTGGTCTTCTCGGACCGGCCGGTGAAGGTGGAATCGGGGGCGAACATTTCCATGGAAATCCTCGGGAACCGCTACCAGGTGGACAAGGGAACCTCCGCCGTCCCGGAGGCGCTCGCGGTCTTCCTCTGCGCCCGGGGCCTCGCGGAGATCGCCGGGGAGGGCGGGCATGGCCCTCGATGACCTGCGGATCGTCATCCTGAACGAGCGGGAGAGCGGCCGGCTCTCCGAGGTCCCCCCGACCCTCTACGACCATATCCGTGGGCACCTCGCCTCCCTCCAGGAGCAGGTGTACGGGTGCAGTGACCCCCTCACCGACCAGGCCCAGACCCTCATCGAGGAGGTGAAGGCGGTGCGGGAGATCGCCCGGGACATCTTCCGCATCCGGTCACGGAAGATCCTCTCCCTCGCCCTCGTGCAGGTCGAGGCCGGCACCGCCGAGCGGGACGAGGTGAAAAAGATGCTCCCCGCGGAGAGGGAGATGTTCGACGGGATCATCCGGGAGCTGGAGAAGGGGAAGGCGGCACTCTCCGGCGAGATCCCGAGAGGGGGCGTCCCCGGGGTGACACCTCCCGCCGGGGTGAGCCCGGAGGCCGCGGGAATCCCGAGGCCGGCCATGCCACCGGAGGAGGCCATGGTCCTCGTGCGGATCCTCTCGGACATGGAGCCCTTCATGGGAGTCGACGGCCGGGTGTACAACCTGAAGGCCGAGGACCTGGTCACCCTGCCCTCGAAAAACGCGGGGGTCCTCATCGACCGGAATATCGCGATGGACGTGATGAAGGCCCCCGAAGGTTAGGCCCGGGGTCTCCGGAGGCACAGGACCCGACTGGATCCCGTCGGCCCGGGCACCAGGAAGGACCCGGCACCGGGCATCGCATACCCTTAAATATCATGCCCGGTGAATAATTATGGTACTCGTTACGAGGGAAACGGAGCCAATATCATGAAGATGCCGGTGAAATTCAACACATACTGCCCTTTCTGCCGGAAACACGAGCTCCACGAGGTGGAGAGGGTCAAGAAGGGCAAGAGCCGGGGCCTCCACTGGATCGACCGGCAGAAGGCGCGAAGGGGAAAGGTCGGGAACATGGGCAAGTTCTCCAAGGTCCCCGGCGGCGACAAGCCGACGAAGAAGATCAACGTGCGCTACCGGTGCACGAAGTGCAAGAAGGCCCACCTGCGCCCCGGGTTCCGGCTCTCCAAGTTTGAGCTCACGGAGTGAGAGAATGGTACGTCTGAATCGAGAGAACCGGAGCAGGTTCTACCGGGTGAAGTGCCCCGACTGCGAGAACGAGCAGGTCATCTTCGGCAAGGCCTCGACCGTCGTGGACTGCATCGTCTGCGGAAAGGTCCTCGCCGAGCCGGCGGGGGGCAAGGCGCACATCACCGCCGAGATCCTCTCCGAGATCGAGTGAGAGTCCGATGGCAGAGAGGGACTGGCCCGAGGAAGGGGAACTGGTCGTCTGCACCGTCGAGGCGGTGAAGGACTTCGTGGCCTTCGTCCGGCTCGACGAGTACGGCGGCCGGCAGGGCCTGATCCCCATCTCGGAGATCGCGAAGGGCTGGGTCAAGTACATCCGCGACCATGTCCGGGAGGGGCAGAAGGTGGTCTGCAAGGTCCTCCACGTCGACCGGAGCCGCGGCCACATCGACCTCTCGTTAAAGGACGTGAACGAGCACCAGAGGCGCGAGAAGATCCAGGAGTGGAAGAACGAGCAGAAGGCCCACAAGTGGATCGGTTTCGTCTCTGAGGAGTCGAAGGTGCCGGCCCCGGCCATCGAGGACGCGATCCGGAAGGACTACACCCACCTCTACCGGGCCTTCGAGGACGTGGTGGTGGAGGGGGAGAAGGTTTTCGAGAAGCTCGCCATCCCACCCCCCGCCCGGGCCGCCTTTCTCAAGATCGCGGGGGAGAACGTCCGGAAGCCCCGGGTTACCATCGCCGGGTACCTGCACCTCACCTCGACGAAGCCCGACGGGGTGAGCGTCATCCGGAAGGCCCTGAAGAGCGCCCTCCCGAAGATCGAGAACGTCGATATCGAGCTCCTCTACGTCGGGGCGCCCATCTACCGGATCAAGGTGACCGCCCCCGACTACAAGCAGGCCGAGAAGGCCATCGAGCGATCGGCCACGGCCGCCATCCGGGTGATGGAGAAGTCCGGGGACACCGGGGAGTTCGTGCGCAAGCAGAAGGCCGGCTGATCCCATGAGCGGCCGCATCCGGCGCTGCCCGATTGACTCCACCTACACCCTCTCCCCCCTCTGCCCCTCCTGTGGCAGGCCGACCGCGACCGCCCATCCCGCCCGCTTCTCCCCCGATGATCGGCGGGGAAGGTACCGGAGGCTGAGCCGGGGATGGACCCGATAGAGGTCCGCTGGCTCTCTGAGGAGCCCGGGACCGCGGAGATCCTCATCGAGGGGCTCCCCGGGATCGGCCATGTGGGAAAGCTCGTGGCCGAGTACCTCATCGACGAACTCCGGGCCGAGAGGATCGCCGAGATCTACTCCCTCCACTTCCCGCCCCAGGTCATCATCGGGCCGGACGGAGTCGCCCGGCTCGCGAGGAACGAGGTCTTCCTCCATGAGGGGGACAAGGGGATCGCCTTTCTCGTCGGCGATTACCAGAGCGTCTCGGCCGAGGGCCATTACCTCCTCGCGGAGGCCTACCTGGACATCGCCGAGCGCCTGGGTGTGCGGAGGATCTTCACCCTGGGCGGGTACGGGGTGGGACACCTGGTCTCCGAACCCCGGGTCCTCTCCGCGGTGAACCGCGGGGAACTCCGCGCCGGGGTCGAGGCGGCGGGGGCCGAGTTCACCTGCGACGAGCCGCCGGGGGGGATCATCGGCGCCTCCGGCCTCCTCCTCGGCCTCTCCCTCCGCCGGGGGATGGACGCGGTCTGCCTGATGGGGGAGACGAGCGGGTACCTGGTGGACCCCCGGGCCGCCTCGGGCCTCCTCACCGTCCTCTCGGCCCTCACCGGCGTGGAGGTCGACCGGAGCCGGCTCGAGACCCGCGCCGCGGAGATGGAGCAGGTCATCGCGAAGCTCACCGAGGGCGAGAAGCCCGGCGATGACGAGGCCCTCCGGTACTTCGGCTGAAGGCCATGCTCCTCGACACCGATCTCCACATCCATTCCCGGTTCTCCATCGCCTCCTCCCGCTCGATGGTCCCCTCCTCGATCCTCGCCGGGTGCCTGAGAAAGGGACTCGCCGCGGTGGGGAGCGGTGACGCCCTCCACGGGAAATGGCGTGAGATGTGGGGGGAGGCCGGGCGAGAAGACGGGGTTCTCGTCATCCCGTCTGCCGAGGTCGAGGACGCCCACCGCGTCCACCACCTCATCCTCGCCGGATCCTTTGACACCTTCGGGGATCTCGCCGGGCGGTTTTCCCCCTCTGCCCCCTCCATCGCCTCGATGGGGCGGCCCCATCTCAGGCTCGCCGGGGAGGAGATCGCGAGGGAGGTGCATGACGCGGGGGGGCTCATCGGCCCGGCCCATGCCTTCACCCCCTGGACCTCCCTCTACGCCTCCTTTGACCATGTCCGGGACTGCTACGGGGACGAGCGCCCCGACTTCCTGGAGCTCGGCCTCTCGGCCGACTCCTCCTACGGCGCGGGAATCTCGGAGCTCCGGGGAATTCCCTTTCTCTCCAACTCCGATGCCCACAGCCCCTCCCCCGCGAAGATGGGGAGGGAGTTCAACCGGATTGAGGTCCCCCATCGCACCGTCGGAGAAGTCCTCGAATCGATCCGGAAGGGCCGGATCGCCATGAATGCCGGGTTCTTCCCCGAGGAGGGGAAGTACAACCGGACCGCCTGTACCCGGTGCTTCCGCGAGTTCAGCCTCGAGGAGGCCGCGGCCCTCTCCTGGCGGTGCCCGGACGACGGCGGGCTCATCAAGAAGGGGGTCTCCGACCGGGCCCGGGAACTCTCGGACATGCCGCCTGAGCCCCGACCCCCGTATCTCCACCTGATCCCGCTCGCCGAGATCCTCCAGCGCGTCCTCGGGACATCGAGCCCGAACACGAAGAAGGTGGCCGCACTCTACGATGCCTTCCTCGGGGCCTTCGGGACGGAGATCAGGGTGCTCGTGGACGTACCGGTGGAGGAGTTGCAGGAACTCCACCCCGTCGCCGGCGATGCCATCGCCAGGCTTCGGACAGGAAGGGTAAGGCTCTTCCCGGGTGGCGGCGGCCGCTACGGACGATTCTCCTTCGAATAGTTCCGGTCCGGTGACCCGGGCCGTCCTCCTGGATGTTTCCTTTCACGGGGATCCGCTCCTTCCCATGCCGGGCAATTGCTCCACAGGGTTCCTAGACCTCTATGACGCCTGCCGCCGGTTCCTTTCCTGCTGCAGGGACGGGTGGGACGACGGAGGCAAGAGCCTCCATGAGGTTCACGACCTTTGGGTCAGAGAGGATCCCCCGCAGGGAGTCGAGCTCCTTCGGGCTCCGGATCATGACACCCTTTCTCTTCATCTGTGCCCCCCGGTCATCGACGGGATTGATCTCCATCGCTAGAGTGGGTGGCCGGGTCGTGGTGCGGGGCATCCGCAGGATCGAGACTCCACGAATCGAGGTCTGCTTGCGTTCCCAGTCCTTCCCCTCCTCGAGGAAGGTCTCCAGGGTCTCCTTGACGTTCATGCCAGGGACTCGTCACGGAGCCTGGATAAATCCTCGCCGCGGGCACCCTGAAAGTGCGGGATCCCCCGGAGATAAGACTGGGCCCGCAGGCATTTTCATCTGGGGGGTTCCGCCCAGTCCCCCGGGAAACCGGTGTGTTCATAACAGGGGCGTCCCAATACTCTGCGGGTCAGGGAGGTGTCCCGGTGGATAACTCTGGGAAGGCGGAGCCTTCTTACCGGAAATCCCTCGGCCTCGTGGAGCTCGTGAGCCTCGGGGTCGGGGGGACCATCGGTTCCGGCATCTTCGTGGTCCCCGGGATCGCCGCGGGCATCGCGGGACCGTCGTCACTCTTTGCCTGGATCTTCGTCGCCCTCTCGGCGGTGTGCGTCGCGCTCTCCCTCGCCTGGATCCAGTCCCGCTCACCGGGCGGGACCCCGTTCGTCGCCATCTTCGAACCGGTCTTCGGCCCCCGGGCCTCGGGGGTCCTTGCCACCGTCTACCTGGTCTCCTCGGTCTTCGGCGTCGCCACCATCGCGGCCGGTCTCGGGCAGTACTTCGGCTTCTTCTCGGTCCCCCACATCCTCGCCGCGGAGATCTTCGTCATCATGGCCTTTCTCGGGATCAACCTGGTCGGGATCGCCCTCTCGGGGCGGACGGAGAACATCCTCACGGCGGCGAAGATCGTGCCCATCGTCCTCATCGCGGCGGCCCTTCTCCCCTTCATCCGGCCCGAGAACCTGGTACCCGCCCGGGCCGCGTCCCTCCCGGACATCCTGAAGGTGGTCATCATCGTGTACTGGCCCTTCACCGGCTTCGAGATCAGCGCCATCCCCGTCGAGGAAACGAGGGACCCCCGGACCATCTCCCGCGCACTCCTCCTCGTGATGCTCCTCGTCTGCACCATCTACCTCATGCTCAACGTCGCCCTCATCGGCGCGGTGGGATCGGCTGACCTCGCGGCCTCGCCTGCACCTGTCGCCACCGCCGCCGGGCTCGTCTTCTCCGGGGCCGCCCCCCTGGTGGCCATCATCGGGATCATCACCATGTTCTCGGCCCTGAACGCCTATATCATCGGGACCTCTCGGGTCCTCCAGAACATGGCGGGCCGGTACCGGCTCCCCCGGCTCGCCGAGCTCACCCCCCGGGGGACCCCGAAGACCGCCCTCGTCATTTCCTGCATCCTCTCGGGGGGCCTCCTCTTCTTCTCCAACTCCTTCAACCTCCTGGCCTCGGTGGCCGTCCTCACCACCCTTGTCCCCTACATCGCCATCTGCTTGGTGTCGCTCAAACTCGCGCGCGAGCCGAGGGTGAGAGCTCTTGGGATCGTCGGGGCCGCGACGACCGCAGCCATCCTCGTCCTCTACTTCGTCTTCTGATCGGGTTCTTGCGGAGGAGGAGGACCGAGGGGGAGTTTGGTCTGGTTGTTGTTGTCCTCAACGAAAACTGCGACGGAGATGACTGTCGTCCACTTGCCGGTCTTCTCCCCCTGGGCCGACTGGCAGATGTGGGTGGTCTTGAAGATCTTCCCGCTCGCCTTGAAGATCTGCTCGCGCTCCTGCCAGGCGAGGTCGGGGTCGAACTCGATGCCCAGTGTCGTCGCGAGCATGGTCGCGGCGAGGTCCTCGGCGTACTCGCCGGACTTCTCGTCTGTCTCCCCGAAGGTGTGGTGCTCGGAGAGGTACCCGTAATCGTCCTGGGCACGGGGGCGGGCGAGGCCGATGGCCGCCGATACGAGCCGGTTCGGTTCATTGGTCTCGTTCCGAGCCATGACGACGAAGACGATCTGCCCGGGCTGGAGGAGCTTCAGTCCATCGTCGGCGGAGACCTGCCGGCAGCCGGGCGGGAGGATGCTTGAGACATGGACCAGGTTGAACTTCTCGATGCCGGCCTTCCTGAGTGCGAGCTCGAAGGAGGCGAGCTTGTCCTTGTGGATGCCGACGCCCTTCGTGAAGAAGATCTTCGCGGGAACCATTGACTTAGTGTTTCCCTTTCCTTTTTTTAAATGTATGGGAACGCCGGAGCAGGGAAAAAATCCTTCATTCTGGAGTAAAAATGCTTTTTCAAGGGAATTTCCTCTTTGTTTTCCAATGCGGGTGTACACGGATTTTTCACGCGTTTTACCCGGTAGCCGTGGCTTATCCCGCTCTTCTGACCTTGGATACACGATGGCCCAGGAAGACAGGGCGATATCGCCTCCGGACGGTTCGGGATGATATGGAGTCGGGGCGGGCACGGTGCGCCGGGACGCGGGATGGGGCGGGTTCGGTTCGCCCGGGAATACTTTTAAGCTCTCTCTTCCATTACAGAGTGGAAGCGGGGACAGGGAATGAGCGAGATCGACGCGGGAGTCGGACAGGGAACCGGGCAGCTGAAGAAGGCGATGGCAGCCATCTCCGGAACCCTCGGGTACGCCGAGACCGCGTACCACCTCCCCATTTCGTATGCCCTCACGGGGATCGATGTGAAGGACGGCCCGTCCGCCCGCGAGGCATATGCAAAGTCAGGGGAGAACCCTCTCGTCGCCTGCGAGTGCCTCCTCGCGGCCCGGGCCGCCGCATCCGGGTCCGAGGGAGGCCCCTTCACCGGCTTCATCCCCGACACCGTCCTCCGGAAGCTCGGGTACTCCCTCGTCGACGGTTCCATCCTGGGGATGGCCCTCCTCGCCGGGTCGCCGGCCTCCGCCGACGAGGCGGCGGGGATGGCCCGCGAGCTCCAGGAGAAGTACATGCTCACCTTCCTCGCCGGGGATATCATCCGCACCCTCACCACTGCCGGGGTGAAGACCGGCCTTGATTACCGCCTGGTTCCCCTCGGCTCACGGCCCCTGCACGGGGTACACTTCGCGGACATCGTCGCCCGGGTGGCGATGATGTTCGGCGGGGTGGTCCCGGGGGACGCCGGAAGGCTCATTGCCTACGCCGCCGAGCGTGCCAAGGTCTTTGTCATCGTCTTCCCCGGTCTCTCAGACGAGGAGATCGCCTTTGCAGACACCCTCCGCGCCCTTTCCGTCCCCATCATCACCCTCGGGGGATACGAGGGGGGATCGTGGATCCACGCCACGGCGGACGAGGCGGTCCGGCGGGGGATGGAGGAGAAGGACATCCGGGTGAAGGTGACCGCCATCCCCATCCCCATGGGCTGCTCCCCCGCCTTCGAGGGGAAGAGCATCCGGAAGGAGGAGATGTACGTGGAGTTCGGGGGCGGGAGGTCGCCGGCCTTCGAGCTCCTCAGGATGAGGGAACCGGGGGAGGTCGTGGACGGGCGGGTCACGGTCGTCGGCCCCGAGATTGGGGAGATGAAGCAGGGCTCCGCGATCCCCCTCGGCATCCTCGTGGAGGTCACGGGGAAACGGATGAGGAAGGAGTTCGAGCCGGTCCTCGAGCGAAGGATCCACAACTTCGTGAACTACGGCGAGGGCTCCTGGCATGTCGCCCAGAGGAACCTCATCTGGGTCCGGCTCTCGAAGGAGGCGGTGGCAAAGGGGGTGCGGGTGGAGCACCTGGGGAAACTCATCGGGGCGAAGTTCAAGATGGACTTCCCCGAGCTCCTGGACGCCGTGCAGGTAACCCTCATCACCGACGGAAAGAAGGTGGTGGAGATGATGGAGGAGGCCGAGCGCGTCTACGAGGAGCGGGATCGCCGGGTCCTCGGCATGAAGGACGACCAGGTGGACATCTACTACTCCTGCACCCTCTGCCAGACCTTTGCCCCGAACCACGTCTGCGTCATCACCCCCCAGCGACCCGCCCTCTGCGGGGCCATCTCCTGGCTCGACGGGCGGACCGCGTACGAGATCTCCCCCTCGGGGGCGAACCAGCCGATAAAGAAGGGCCGGCTCATCGACGCCCAGCGCGGGGAGTTCGAGGGGGTGAACGAGTTTGTGAAGAAGGCCTCCCACGGGGAGGTGGACCGGTGCTCCCTCTACTCCCTCATGGAGTTCCCCATGACATGCTGCGGCTGCTTCGAGTGCATCGCGGTAGTCCTCCCCGAGGTGAACGGGGTCATGGTGGTGAACCGGGAGTTCACGGGGGACACGCCCTGCGGGATGTCCTTCTCGACCCTCGCCGGGACCATCGGGGGTGGTGCCCAGACGCCGGGCTTTGCCGGTATCTCGAAGGCCTACATCCTCTCCGAGCGGTTCCTCCAGGCCGAGGGCGGGATCGCGAGGCTCGTCTGGATGCCCAGCATGCTCAAGGAGGAACTCGAACCCCGGCTGAGGAAGCGACTTGGTGACATCGGGTCCCCGGACCTCATCGGGAAGATCGCCACCGAGAATGAGGCGAAGACCCTCGAGGAGCTCCAGTCGTTCCTCGAGAAGGTCGGGCACCCGGCCCTCTCCCTGAAACCCCTCGTCTGACGGAGGCTCCCATGGGTGATCCTCTTCCCCCCGAATCGGCAGCCGGGATCGACGTCGTCACCCTCGGGGCGACGGAGAAGGACGGCGGGACCCGTTCGGTCTCCTACCGGATCGGCGGCTGGAGTTCCTACCCCTTCCTTGGCCCGCGGCCCGCGGGGGTGCAGTCCCCCCTCGTCGCCCTCGAGATCTGCGACGACCCGCGGACCTGGCCCGCCGTCGTCACCCGGGATCTCGGGGATCTGGCCCGGGATCCGGCGGCCTGGGCGGGGGAGGCCCAGAGGCGCTTTTCGGCCGACCTGGTGCGCCTCGTCCTCACATCGACGAGGGACCGGTCCTTCTCCGACTTCCCTTCCGTCGGGAGGACCGTGGAGGCGGTCCTCTCGGCGACCTCCCTCCCCCTCATCATCGAGGGATCGAGCGAGCCGGATCTGGACCGGGAGGTCTTCCAGCGGTGCGGGGAGGCCGGGGCCGGGGAGCGCCTCCTCCTCGGGACCGCCGAGGCCGACCGGTACCGGTCAGTGGCCGCGGCCGCCCTCGCCTACGGCCACGCGGTCGTGGCCCAGTCCCCCATCGATATCAACCTCGCGAAGCAGCTGAACATCCTCCTCCGGGAGATCGGCGTCCCCCACGACCGGATCGTCATCGACCCGTACACGGGCGCCCTCGGGTACGGCTTCGAGTACTCCTACTCGGTCATGGAGCGGATCCGGGACGCGGCCCTGAAGGGCGACAGGGACCTCGCGATGCCCATGATCAGCCAGGCCCCCGATTCCCTCGTGGTGAAGGAGGTGCGGGAGGGCGCCCCGGAATGGCAGCGGGAGATCGCGGTCAGGTGGGAGTTCGGGTTTGCCCTCTCGGCCGCCATCGCGGGGGCCGACATCGTCTCGGTGAGGCACCCGGAGACGGTGAGGCTCCTCAAGGAGGCCTTCCGGAGCCTTCTCGCCGGCGGGACGACCCAGGGGGGTGGCGCGGGTGGCGCTTAAAGCCCTCGAGATCTACAAGATGCTCCCGAAGAAGAACTGCAAGGAGTGCGGGTACCCCACCTGCCTCACCTTTGCCATGAAGCTCGCCGCAGGAAAGGCCGATGCCGACAGCTGTCCCTACCTGGACGAATCGACAAAGCAGCTCCTCAGGGGCGCGACCCGGCCCCCTATCCAGCTCGTGAAACTCGGCGTCGGCGAGCGGCAGGTCCCCGTCGGGGACGAGATCGTCCTCTTCCGGCACGAGAAGAGCTTTTACCACCCGCCGGGGATCTTCTTCTCGGTCTCCGACCTCTGGGACGGGGATCGCATCCGGGCCGCGGCCGAGAGGGTGATGGGAGAGGTCTTCCCGAGGGTGGGGGAGTATCTCAGGTTCAACGGGCTCGCTGTTCGGAACGAGAGCGGGGAGGCGGATGCCTTCGGCCGGGCGGTGGCCGCCGTCGAGGAGGTGGCCGAGTTTCCCGAGGTCCTCGTCTCCGGTTCCCCCGAGGCCCTCGCCGCCGGCCTCGCCCAATGCGGGAACTATCGGCCGGTGATCCATGCCGCGACCCGGGAGAACCACAGGGAGGTGGCCGCCCTCGCGAAGCGCTTCGGCTGTCCCCTCGTGGTCAGGGATCCCGACCCGGCCGGGCTTGCGGATCTTGCGAAGGCCTGCACCGGGCTCGGCGCCCCGAACATCCTCCTCGACCCGGCCCCCGCGAACCTCGGTGAATTTCTCGCCCGGTCCACGACGATCCGCAAAAAGGCCCTCGACCGGAGCGACCCGGATCTCGGCCACCCGGTATACCTGGACGCGACCACCATGGTTCCCGAGGAGGCCGGGATCGTGACCGGCATTCTCAAGTATGCCGGGGTCATCGTCACCTCGGTCCTCCCCCCGGGAACCGCGAGGATGGCCCTCACCCTCCGGCAGAACATCTACACCGATCCCCAGAAGCCCATCCAGATGACCCCGGGCCTTTACCGGGTCGGGGAGCCCGGCCCCTCCTCCCCGGTACTTGCCTCCGTGAACTTCTCCCTCACGTACTTCACCCTCCTCGGGTACCTCGAGGCCTCCCGGATCCCCTGCCACCTCCTCATCGTGGACACCGAGGGCTTCTCGGTGCTCACCGCCGTCGCCGCGGGGAAGCTCTCCGAGCGGCTCATCAAGGACTCCCTCGACCGGTTCCAGGTCGCGGACCAGGTGAAGCACCGGATCCTGGTTATCCCCGGATACGCGGCCCCCCTCTCGGGCCGGATCGAGGAGACGACCGGCTGGAAAGTCCTCGTCGGGCCGAGGGATGCGGCCGACATCGGCGAGTTCCTGGAGAGGGAGTGGGTGGCAAAGGGTCAGGCCCCCCCGTAAATATTCCCGGCAGGGACAGCCCCCGGTGGGAGGCCCCGGTTCCGGTGCCCGGGGGGCACCATATGTATATGTGGCCCCTTTTTCCTAACATCTGTACCATGAAGACGGACGGACCCGCATGGTCCGGTGCAGGGAGGGTCCCCTGATGCCGACGGTCACCTTCCTCCCCAGTTACCGCAAGGTCGTGGTCGATCCCGGGACCACCATCCTCGACGCCGCCCGCCAGGCCGGGTTCCAGATGAACGTGGTCTGCGGCGGCCAGGGCAAGTGCGGGAAGTGCGTCGTCTTCGTGAAGGCGGGGGATGCCTCCTTTGACCGGGAGAAGTTCGGGCGGTTCTTCACCCCGGAGGAGCTCGACGGGGGGGCCTGCCTCAGCTGCCAGTCGGAGGTGACGGGCGACCTCCAGGTCCTCATCCCCGAGAGCACCCTCATCCAGGAGCAGAAGATCCTCATCGAGGCCCTCGGGATGGAGACCGCCTTTTCCCCCTCGGTCTGGAAGTACGCCCTCGAGCTCCAGCCCCCGACCCTCGACGACCCCTCGCCGGACCTCACCCGGCTCCTCTGGGGGATCCAGAAGAAGGGCGGACCCGTCGTCGAGAAGATCTACGCCCCCCTCGAGCTCCTCCGGCTCATCCCCCGCATCCTCCGGGAGAGCGGCTGGCGGGTGACGGGAACGGTTGCACGGGTCCCGGGCGGCTACCGGCTCATCAATGTCGAGAAGGGCGACACCACGGAGCGGCTCTACGGGGCTGCCGTGGACCTGGGGACCACCACCATCGTCGTGTACCTCCGGTCCCTTGTCGACGGGAAGGTGGTGGGGGTCGCCTCGAACTACAACCGGCAGATCAGCTGCGGGGAGGACATCCTCTCCCGGGTGAACTACGCCCGGAAGGGCGGCCTCCCGAGGCTCCAGGCCCTTGCCGCAGAGAGCATCAATCTCGCGCTGAAGGGCGCCGCGAACGCCGCCGGGATTGACATCGACGATATCTACGAGGTGGTCGTCTCGGGGAACACCATCATGACCCACATCCTCATGGGGATGGACCCGGCCTACATGATCGAGGAGCCCTACGTCCCGGTGGTCCGCCGGTACCTCACCGCCTCGGCGCAGCGCCTCGGGCTCGTCGTGAACGGGAATGCCGGCCTCTTCATCTTCCCGGCGGTGAGCGACTTCATCGGCGGGGATATCGTGGCGGACATCCTCGCCTGCGGGATGGGGGAGTCGGAGGAGGTCTCCCTCATGATCGACATCGGGACGAACTTCGAGGTGGTCCTCGGGAACCGGGAGTGGATGTTCGCCTGCGCCGGGGCCGCCGGCCCGGCCCTCGAAGGCGGCGAGGTCCTCTTCGGGATGCGGGCGAACCCCGGGGCCATCGAGCGGATCACCCTGGACCTCGAGACCCTCGACCCGAAGTACGAGACCATCAACCAGGTGAAGCCCCGGGGGATCTGCGGTTCCGGGCTCATCGACCTCCTCGCCGAGCTCCTCCGGGCCTGCGTCATCGACCGGACGGGCAGGATCGACACGGGCATCAAAAACGAGCGCGTCCGGATGGGGGCCCGTTACCCGGAGTTCGTCGTCGCATGGAAGGAGGAGTCCGGCGGGGAGAAGGACATCGTCATCACCGAGAACGACGTGAAAAGCCTCATCATGTCCAAGGCCTCCATCCTCGCGGCCTGCTTCATCCTCATGAACGAGGCCGGGATCGGGAAGGACGCCGTGAAGAACATCTACTTCTCCGGGGCCTTCGGGAACTACCTCAACAAGGAGAACGCCATCCTCGTCGGGCTCGTCCCCGAGGTCCCGGTGGAGAGGATCAAAAATATCGGGAACGGGGCGGTGGAGGGAGCAAACATCGCCCTCCTCAACCGGAAGATGAGGAAGCGTCTCGACGAGATCGCCCGGACCGTGGCCTACATCGAGCTGAACGCCGAGCCGGCCTTCATGGACGAGTACACCCGGGCCTCCTTCCTCCCCCACACCGACCTCTCCCTCTTCCCCGGCGTGCAGCGGATCCTCGACTCCTGCCGGGTCCGGAGGGGGTGAAAGCCCTGTCCAGGCCCATCGCTCCCCCGGGCAGCCTCGCCACGGGCGTGGGGGCGCTTCCCCATCGGGACCCGAGGGCTGCCGTCGACGAGGTGCTCCGGATCTTCCCCCGGTTTCCCTATGTCCCCACCCTCCCGAACCGGGGATTCCTGGAGAGCATCGTCTTCTCCGACTCGGCGATGCTCCCCGGCCGGATGATCCGGGACGGGAGGCTCCTCGTCGACGCATCCCGGGACATTACCCCCGAAATGGAGCAGATCTACGCAGACTACCTGGAGAAGAACACCGCCCCGTACGCCACCACCCCGGAGTATGGCTCTGGTTTCTTCGAGATGACCTCCCGGGATCTCGAGGAGGCGTTCCTTCTCAAGTGCCAGGTCACCGGGCCCGTCACCTTCGGGATGCAGGTGGTGGACGCATCGAAACGGCCCATCTACTACGATCCCCAGTTCGCGGACATCCTCGGGAAGCTCATCGCCCTCCGGGCCCGCTGGTGCGAGGAGGAGATCCGGAGGAGGACCGGCCTCTCCCACACCCTCGTGATCCTGAACGAACCGTACCTCGCCTCCCTCGGCTCCTCGGTGGTCCCCGTGGACCGGGACTCCGTCGCCGCCGGATGGCGCGACATCTCGGCCCTCGTCGAGGGAGGCCTCGGGGTCCACTGCTGCACGAACACCGACTGGGGCTTCCTCATCTCCCTCGGGCCGTCGGTGATCTCCCTCGATGCGTACGGGAACGCGAGGGAGTTCCTCCTCTTCATGGACGAAGTATCGGGATTCATGGAGGCGGGCGGGGTCGTCGCCTGGGGGATCATCCCCTCTGACCCGCGGGTGTTCTCCCGGGAGACCGTGGACTCCCTCACGGCCCGCTACCTCGGGATCCGGAGAGCCGTCCTGGAGCATGTCGACAAGGAGGTCTTCGACGGAAAATCCCTCATCACCCCGAGCTGCGGGATCCAGCTCGGGACCGAGGCAGAGGCCGTCGCCATCATGGAGGCCGCGGCTGCCGTCTCGGCCCGGGTGCGGGGGATGGCGCCATGAAGGGGCCCTGCCGGATCGCCATCTCGGGGAAGGGCGGGACCGGGAAGACCACCCTCTCCGCCCTCCTCGTCCAGGCCCTCATCGGCATGGAGGAGACCCCGGTGCTCGCCGTGGATGCAGACCCCAACGCGAACCTGAACGAGGCCCTCGGTCTTCCTCTCGGCGAGACCCTCGGGTCCATGCGGGAGGATGCCTTCACGAAGTCCATCCCGCCCGGGATGTCCCGGACCGGCTACATCGAGTACCGGTTCCAGCAGGTCCTCGTGGAGTCGGAGGGGGTCGACCTCCTTGCCATGGGAAGGCCCGAGGGGACCGGGTGCTACTGTTTCGCGAACCGGCTCCTCTCCGAGGCCATGGACCTCCTCGTCCGTCACTACCGGTTCGTGGTGATGGACATGGAGGCGGGGATGGAGCACCTCTCCCGGGGGACCATCGGGATCCCCGACATCCTCCTCGTGGTCACCGATCCCGGGGCCCGGGGGATGAGGACGGCGGTGAGGATCCATGACCTTGCGGTTACGCTGGGTATTCCAAAGGAGAGGATCTTCTTCGTAATCAACAGGCTGGGGACGGCGGCGGGGGTGGCGGGTGGGAAAGGATCAGGAACAGGATCAGAACCGGTTCTGGATCCGTCGAGAATCCTCGCGTCGATCCCCGATGACCCCGAGGTGGAGAGGGCGGACCTCGAGGCCCGGCCCATCGTCTCCGTCCCCGAGGGGGGTCCCGCCCGCCGTGCTGTCGGGGACCTGGCGGCACGGGTCCGCTCCCTCTGCACCGGATGAGCCCCTACCCTTCCCGGGTATCCTTCTTCGTGACCTTTGAACCCGCCTCGATGGTGAAGGGGCCC
>DATGDI010000051.1:0-3966 GCA_035310965.1 Methanomicrobiales archaeon | reverse complement strand
GTGATGGCCGCCGCGTGGACAAGGGAAGCCCCGACCTGCCGCAGCATGAGCCGGTTCGCCGCGAGCTCGAAGTCGGGGAAGACGGAGTAGAGGGCACGGGTGCAGAGCTGGTCGATCCTTGCCCCGTGGACCGTGTTGATCGCCGCGATAAGGGCCGTGGTAAGGACGAGCATGTAGGCGAGCCCCATGTTCCCCAGGACGATGGACAGAGGGTAGAGCATCAGCACAGACGCGAGGAGGGTGACGATGCCATAGATGGTCGCGTGGGGTATCTCCGGATGCTGCACGGAGGTGGTAATTTTCCCCCCGAGCCGGTCCGAGTTCACGTCGCGGCGCATCATGGATACCACGAAACAGGTCACCGTGAGACCGTGCAGGAGGGACAGGATCAGGGCGAGGAGGGAAAAGATGCCGGTCGCGGCGTAGACAACCGTCACCGTTACCCCGACGACCAGCCAGGGGAAGATGTACCACTCCGTAAAGGGCCCGTACGCGAGGGCGAAGCGGGGATGATTGTACCCGTAATCGAAGAAAAAGCCGATGACGAACAGGAACGGGATGAACATGCGCTGCATCGTCATCTGGGCGGCGAGGATCACCACGAGGACGGTGATCAGCGCCGATAAGACCTTATAGTCCCCGACGCTGGCCCACCCCAGGACGAGGGGGCGATCCCGGCCCGTTTCCCCGCTCTTCTCCCGCCGGTCGACCTCCAGGTCCATGATGTCGTTCCAGAGGTGGGCATCGACGTGGACGAGAATGGCCGCGGCAACCGCGATGAGAAAGAGGCCCCAGTCGGCGGCCCGGAAACCGACCTCCCACAGGGAGACCACGAACCCGAGGAGGACTGCACACCCGGTGAAAGGGAGCAGTCCCTCGATCCGCAGGATGCGGGAGACGGTGCGGAGAGAAGAAACGTTCCCCGCCCCTGTACCGGGAAAGCCCGGCGCCCGGGCCGGCTTCGTCGTTTCGAAGGTCATGGACACCTGCCGCACGGTCAACGAGGCAGGACCGTAAAAATCACGGAACTTCCCGTTCGCAATGCCATACATCGCGGGCAGGCATATAATAATTCTCCTGTATGGAAAACGGGTTCGGGGTTTCCTCTCTTCCCAGAGAGGAGGCTCCCGGACCGGCCTAAAAGAAGATCTCCCCTCTCGCGAACCGGACCTTCTGTTCCGGTATGTCCGCGGCATAGCCGACCGGGCAGAGCATGGTGGGAACGAGGTGGGGCGGGAGCGCGAGGATGCGCGAGTACTCCTTCGAATCGAACCCGCCCATGGGGCAGGAGTCGAGGCCGAGGGACTTTGCCCCGTTCAGGGCATTCCCCAGCGCGAGGAAGACATGGTGCTGGGCCATGGCGAGCCGCACCTCGGGGGGATTCGCGAGGAAATAGCCCCGCGCCATCTCCATGACCATTTTCAGTTCCGCGTCGGGAACCTTCGCCTGTTTCATCAGCCGCTCGAGCTTCCCGAGGAGACCCTCGAAATCGGTGTTTGCGCAGAAAACGAGAAGGTGGGAGCAGGTGGTGACCTGCTCCTGATCATAGGTCGCCGGTCTCAGCTGCTCCTTCATCTTCTGGTCGGTGATGACCTTGATCTTCCAGGGCTGAACGTTCAGCGCCGAGGGAGCGAACCGGATGAGCTCGTAGAGCTCGTTCATCTTCCCCTCGGGAACCCTTCTTCCATCGAACTTCTTCGTCGCGTACCGCTGCATGACGATATCCTTGAACTCCATGGGGGACCTCCGAATACAGATGAGGAATGATCAGGGACGATGAAAAATGTTCCGTGGGGGTCCCTCACTCGTTGAACTTCCGGTACAGGTAGTTCCCGAAGACCTGGAAGGCGATGACGTACACCGCGAGGGCGAGGATGTCGAGGAAGGGGTTGACGTGGCTCGCACCGGCATAGCCGAACCTGATGAGGTCGCTCGTGTACGTGAGGGGGGAGAAGAAGGCCACCACCTGTCCCCAGAGGGGGAGGGCGCTCAGGGGGATGAAAACCCCCGAGAGAAAGATGAGGGGGAAGCGGATGAGGTTTAAGATTGACATCACCTCGCCGACGTTCTCGGTCGGGTACGAGGCCACGAGGGTTCCCATCGAGGAGAAGCAGAGGGAGGAGAGGAACAGAGCAACGACGAGGACGACCGGCGAGAGGATCCGGTTCCCGAAGAAAAGGACGCCGATGACGAGGGGGATAAGGGCGATGGCGACGCTATAGAGGGTCCCGCTGATGCTTTCTCCGAGCACCAGGGCCTGGAGGGAGATGGGGGCCGAGATGAGCCGGTCGAAGGTCTTCATCCTCCGCTCGATGGGGATGGAGACCGGCTCGATGGAGGAGGCGGAGAAGAGGACCGTGATGGCGAGGAGGCCGGGGATGAGCGCGCCGAGCTGTGCGATCTCCGAGGCTCCTCCCGCCTGGGCAGCGGGCGCACCCCCGCCGACCGTCCCGATGGCAAAAGCGAGGAACATGAAGAGGGGAAAGAGGATCCCCGAGACGATGATGTTCGGCCGGAGGTAGTAGATGATCATGTCCTTCCGGGCGATGGCCCAGGCGGCCGAGAGGTCGAGGGGGATCTGCCGGAGCATCGCCTTCATTTCCATAAAGGCCTCCTGTCGTTCCCCGTGTTTCCCGCATCGAGGCCGGTCAGCCTGATGAAGACGTCCTCCAGGCTCGGCCCGTAGGTATTCACCGAGAGAACCCTGAGATGTTCCCGCTCGGCGTAGGCCATGATCGCCGGAATAACCGCCGACGGGTCGTCGGTGAAGAACCGGATCTTGTCACCTTCCTTGCGCACCTCGTTGACCGTGGGTATATTCGAAAGGCCGTCCCTGATCTCCGGCACCTGGCGGTCGAACCCGACCTCCACGGACTGGACCGACTGGATGGTCTTCTTCAGCCGCTCCGGGGAGTCGATGGCCGCGATCCTTCCGTGGTCGATGATGGCCACCCGGTCGCAGGTGAGGTTCGCCTCCTCGATGTTGTGGGTGGTGAGGAAGACGGTGACCCCCTCCCCCGCGAGTTCCCGGATCACCCTCCGGATGATGAGGTTGGACGCCACGTCGAGGCCCGAGGTGGGCTCGTCCAGGAAGAGGAGCCTCGGGTGGTTCATGAGTCCCATCGCGAGGGTGAGCCTCCTCTTCATGCCCTTGGAGAAGCCGTGAGTGAGGTCGTCCTTCCTCGCGAGGAGGTCGAAGGTCTCCAGGAGCTGCCTCGCCCACTCGTCCCTCCCGGCCTTCTCCACGTGGTAGAGCTCGGCGGTGAAGATGAGGTTCTGCCAGGCGGTCAGGTCGTCGTACACGTTCGAGGTCTCGTGGACGATCCCCATGTGCCTCCTCGACTCGATGGTCTCTGCGATAATATCGTGTCCAAAGATGCGGGCCGTGCCCCCGGTCGGCAGGGTGATCCCGGTGAGGATGCGGATGGTCGTCGTCTTTCCCGCGCCGTTCGGCCCCAGGTACCCGAAGATCTCACCCTCGGGGACCGAGAAGGAGACACCATCGAGGGCCTGGATCTCACCGTACCGCTTGGAGAGGTTCATCACCTCGATGGCGGGGGCAGGCATCGAGCTTAGATGAGGAGGTACCGGGAGAAAAAGGTTGAGGGGTGGAACGGTGGCGAAATTCAGTGGGTGTTGATCCACCACAGGGACAGGATCAGGACGATCACGAGGGGGCCGAGGAAGATAAACACGTACCAGGCTACGGAAAGACCGAGCGACGATGCGAGGTCCTTCCAGGGATTATACAAGGTACTCCAGAGGCTTGCGACCGCAATAACGGCGCCGATGATGGCTAATCTGTCAAGCGAACTCTCGAGAGGATGTGCGTCTGGCATAGGAAGACCTTTATAAGTCTGGTATTTATAGTTTTTCACAGGGAAGGAGAGATGTGTGAAAATAATTGACATCATCGCCCATGGCGGCGGAGCCATCGTCGGAGTGATCCTCGGTATCGCGGGATTC
>DATGDI010000050.1:0-15080 GCA_035310965.1 Methanomicrobiales archaeon | reverse complement strand
CAGCCAACACCGGGCTCCGGCCCTCCCGCCTCGACGAGGTAGATCCCCTGGGGGGTTTTCCGGACGATGGTATCGAGCTTCATCGCGTACTCGTCCCTTCCCACCCGGAGCTGCTCCCGGTACGTTTCGAGGACGGCGGGGATGAGGTCCCCGCCGGCGAGGATCCTCGTGGAATCCCTCTTCGGGTCGCATCCGACCTGCATGACCGAGAGGCCCATCTCCGCGAGCGCCGCCGAGACGTTCGAGGCGATGGTGCTCTTCCCGATGCCCCCCTTCCCGTAGATCGCGATCTGTCTCATTTCTTCATCACCACTTTGCCTCGTACCTCTTCTCCTTCGATCTCCACCGCATGATCCACTCGTTCTGGACGGCCTCGAAGAGGTTCAGGATCCCGGTATAGCCGAAGTATTCCCGGTCGATGAACCGGAACTGGCGCATCATCCTCACGAGCTCGACGACATATGCCACCCCGAGTCCCTCGGACGCGTGCCGCTCGATGGTGGACCCGAAGACCACCCTCGGCCTCACCTCGCCGATTCCCCTTCTCGTCTTATACACGTCCGTCCCGTACACGACCTTCGGCTTGAGCCCGAGATCCGCGAGTTCTCCCTCCAGGAGTTCCCGGACCTGCCGATGCCCGGTGTAGAGGGCGATGAGATCCGGTGTCATCTCCATGTCCTCGGTGACGAACCGGAGGAGGGGGATCCCGACCGTGGCGTCGGCCACGATGGCCGCCGGGGTGCGGAAGAAGAAGCGGGCCATGGGCCACTTGCGCCGGCAGGTCGTCATCACCATCCTCTCGCCCTCGGCGACCATCTGCTCAGCCTCTTTCACACGGTCGAACCGCCTCCCGAGTTCGGCGAGCCAGCGGGCCGTGTTCGTCATCCCGATGGGAAGGGGGATCCCCCTGCAGACCTGCTCGATCCTGTACTCGGATGCGAGCCGGTCCGCGGCCTTCTGTCCCGCGTCATGGGAGAGAAGGAGGGAGGTCTCCGCCGACGAGGCCCTCTCGATCTCGGCGAGGGGGGTCCGGTGGGTGAGGGTGGCGATGACGGGGACTCCCAACCGGGAGAGAGTCTGTTTCACCCACTGGAGGTCGGCCGGCCAGGTAGGGTTGGCATTGGCATGGGGGGCGATGAGGCAGACCGATCCCGGGACCTTTTCGGCATCCCTTCTCACGAGCTGCGAGAGAATCGCATCGAGGGCGATGTCGATGCCGTCGTACTGCGAGCCCCTGAACCCGGCGGATTCGATGGGGATGAGCCTGAACTTCACCTCCGGCTGAACGGCCTCGCAGACCGCGACGATGTCATCGCCGACGATCTCCGGTCCGCAGGCGCTCGCCACGAAGAGGGCCGAGATGGGGAGGCCCTTCGCCTCCCGGATGGTGCGGGCGAGGAGATCCTCGCCCCCGTGCACGATCTCGTCCACGCAGAGCTTGGTGCAGAGGGTGATGGTCTCCATGTAGTCGCACTCCTGCCAGGCGAAGGCATTGTTCACCAGGTACTCGCACCCCTGCGGCGAATGGGCGAGGAGGGCCGAACCGGAGACCCCGAGGGCGGTCTGGGCCGCCCCGTTGAAGGCACACCGGAGGTAAGGATCGGTGCACTTCTCCCCGGTCCCCTCATCCTGTGCCGCAGGGGACATCCTATCGCCGGGTCCCATAGAGCATTCCCCTGAGCAGCCGGGAGCGAGGGAGGTCCTTTTTCTCGAGGGCCTGCCTGACGAGGGCGGCGATGTTCCGGATCCCGCGGAAGCCGTACTGGGGCTGGAAGGTCGGGTTCATCAGGGTCAGGTTCACCACCGGGCACGGCGGGTACCGGGCGGCGTTCCCGAAGAAGATGGGATCATCGTATCCCCGGACGATCTCCTCGAGCTCATCCTCGGTCTCCTTCGACGAGCGGAAGGACCCCAGGCGGAAGAGACCCTTCGTGAGGATGATCTCGGGGTTGACACCCGTCTCGAGGAGGAATTTGATGGAGGGCATCCTCTCCCTGATGGTGTAGGGGTGGATGTTGATGACGACGGGGTGGGCGCCGAACTCCCCTGCCATCCGGGCGAGGGAGAGGGCCCGGATCGGCCCGGGAAACTCCGTGATCTCGATGATGGCTGTCTTTCCCTCCAGGGCCTGTTTCAGGTATTCGAGGTCCGGTTCCACTTCCCGGGCCTCCCGCTCGATGACCTCGAGGGCCTTCTCCTCCATCCCGAGGGGCTTTGCGATGCCGAGGAGCCACTCCTTCGTCGCCTCGAGGCCATAGGGCTGGCCGGTCTTCGAGTACGGGATCCCGAACCGCTCCTCCATGAGGTCGCCGAGCTTCTGGCCCCAGTCATAACACCACGAGGCGTTCAGCTCCACCTCCCGGGCCCTCCGGAGTTCTTCGACCGTGCAGCCCCCTGCGATGACGGCGTTGACCTGTATCCCGACCTCGTGGAGAATCCGCTCCACCTCATCGAGGTCCATGTCGAACTCGGTGGTGGTGGGCCCCCAGCGGGCACCGAGGATGTTCACGGTCCTCTTTCGTTTTTCCCTCGGGGGCTCCATGAGTTCCATGATGAGCTTGAAGGCATCCTCGTACCCCGAGCGGAAATCGCCCCCGAACCCCTCGCTTCTCAGCGCGAGCACCCGGCAGCCGACGAGCTTCTCGGCCTCGCGGGCGATGCTCTCGACGTCATCGCCGATGATCCCGGAGCAGCAGCAGGAGAGGATGACGATGAGGTCCGGATTGTACTTGGCGTACGCCTCCTTCACCGCCTCCAGGAGCTTCCCCTCGCCCCCGTAGATGACATGGCTTTCGTCGAGGGAGGTGCAGGCGGTGGGTTCCAGGGGAACCCCCCGGATCTCGCAGCACTCCCTCGTCCGGACAAAGTCGGAGACGTACAGGGGGCACCCGGTGGGACCATGGACCAGGGGGACGACGTGCCGGATGCCGCTGATGACATAGTAGGCGGTGAAGAACTTGCACATGGGGGCATGGGAGGCCTGGAGCTTCGGCACCATTTCTCCTGTCTCAACTTTCTCCAGGAGCTGCCGGAGAGTCCCGTGGAAGACTATGGAATCGGTTCCCATCACACCATCGATCTCCCTTTCCCGGGAGGATTTCCCGGGGAAGTATATACGGGTACTCCAGGCTCCTGATTTACTTCATCCGGTACCTGAGTATCGCCGCGATGCCCCCGAGGGCGACCAGCTGCTGCCCGGGGTCGAAGAGGGAGGAGAAGACCGTCACCCTTGCCCGGGACCGCTCCGCCCGTTCCAGGAGATCGGCGACATGCCTCTGCCGGACCATCTCGTCGATGACGAGGACATGTTCTGCCGCACCTGCCGAGACGGCCTCCTCCACCTCGGTCATTCCGTAGGCGACCGGCTCACCCTTCCCCATCCGCTCGAGGAACAGGTCGAGGAGCTCCGCCTCCCGCTTCAGCTGGAGGTCCCCCGTGATCCTCTCGAGGACCCCTTTCCCGAGGGCCTCGGTGACCGCCCCCCTCCCGCTCCGCCGGGTCTCCACCGTGATGCACCGATCCCGGAGGTCCGGGATTTTCTCCTTCAGGTACTTCGCCGCCTCGTCCTTCACGAACCCCGGCCCCGCGATGACGACCGTCCCCGTGACCTCGGCGAGGAGTGTGGCCACGCGCTCGAAGAGGATGCCCCTCGCCCCCGTGTCGGCACCCTTGCTGCTTCCCTGGATGACCGTCGAGACGAGCTCGGGGCCGTACTGGCGGATCCGGTAGAGCTCGGCCTCGCCTTCCTCGACGGCGAGGATGTGGACCGCTCCCGCCGAGGTTGCCTTCACGGCCCGGTCGATCCGTTCGAGGTCCACCTGCCGCCAGGTCCTGATGACCGAGATCTCGGTGCCTGCATCCAGGTTGATGGTGTGGTGCGACCCCTCGTCAACACCGTGCTGGATGACGCCGCTGATCCGGAGCCGGTTTGCATACGGGTGGAAGGCGACTCCCTCGACCCGGATCCCCAGGCGGACCGGTTTCTTCTCGGGCTTCTCGGGCCGGATCTTGTCCTGGACCGTCTCCACCGACCTGAAGGTCGTGGCAAAGACGAGGTCGCCGGGGCGGATCAGGTGGGAGAGGTGCCAGAGGTCGTCGACGCTCTCGGGGAAGAGCCGGATCTCCCCGTGGGAACCTTTCATCTCGAGGAACTCGGCCTTCATTCCCCAACCACCTCCGATCCGCCCGGCGGGACAAAGGCCGCGACCGACTCGGTGGAGAGAACCCTCCGAAGGCCTCCCCGCTCGGCCTCGGGGATCATCTCCCGGAGAGCCCGGACGACCTTCTTTGCGATGTCGTTTGGCTCGAAGACCCCGGGCCGGAGGGTGACGCGATGGGTCGCCTTTTTCACGACGGCCCCGGGCGGGCCGCCGATGACCCGGGGGGAATCCCCTTCGGCAAGGCCGATGGACACGGCGAGGGGCACGTCCCGGAACCAGGTGCGCTCGCCCCGGATGGTGAAGCCGCCGGTGGAGAGGTATTCCCCGGAGGGTGCCGCTTTCGACACCTGGTCGGGCCGGACCGAGTATACATCCGCCGTGGCGTGCCCGCTCTTCCAGGCTCCCGAGTAGGACGCGGCGAACTGGGCCACCTCATCCATGTGCTCCGTGGCTCCCTTTACGATGAGCACCGGCGCTCCGTGTACATCGGCGTGGACGAAGGTGTCACTCCCGGCCATGTACTTCCGGACGAGCTCCTCGTTCTGGCCGGCGTCCCTTCCCCCGACGACGAGGACCCCGTCGGAGGTCTCGAACCACCGGAACCGGTTGAACCACCGCCTCTTCCCTTCGGCGGCCCTCTCCCTCTTCTCCGGCGGGGCGGGGAGGGGCCGGGCCAGGGCGGCGAGGGCCCCCTCCCGCTTCTTCCTGAACTTCTTGATCTCCTCGTGCAGGCGCCCGATGTTCTCCCGCACCGATTCCCTGATCGAGATCTTCACCTTCTCCCCCAGGTCCAGGGTCACCGAGGCCGACTCCGGGTGAAACTTGACGACGGCCTTCGCGGACGGGAGGGTGCTCGCCCTGAGAGTCTTTTCGATCTCCTCCCAGGAGGTCTTCTTCTCGGCCTGCGAGAGGGCCCGGATCACATCCTCGACGAGGGAATAGTTCTCGTAGATCCGTTCGATGGCTCCTTCCCGTCGCCGGATCTCGTCCTCGAACTTCCGGAGGCTCGACTCCTGCCGGTTCCTGATATTTTCCTCCCGTTTCGCCCGGACCCGGCTCTCCTTCGCCTGGGAGGGGGCAGGGCCACCGTAGTAGGCCTCCAGGGCCTCCTCGTAACTCGGGAACCGGGAGGTTACAGGTTCCCCGGAGAGGGGGAAGGGCCAGCATCCGGAGGGGGTAATGGCCGGGTCCCTGCCGGTCTTTGCCCGTTCGAGGAGCGCCATGAATGCGGCATGAACCGCTACCGGGTCCACGGATCCTGCAGGGGTATCCTTTCCGATCCCCGCCATGGCGCAGACCTCCTCCGCATAACGGCCCCCGAGCATGCAGTCGACGGCGAGGGCCTTCACGATCTCCCGATCCGAGGACCTGAGGAGCTCTCCGAAGGACCCGGGAGAGAGGTCAGTGCAGTCGTTTCCCGGGAATTCGTAGTCCGCGCCCGGGACCACCTCCCTCTCCCGGAACCGGTGGTGCCACAGGGGCTTCACGATCTTTCCCCCTTCATCGACGAGGATGACGTTCCCCTCGTCGAAGAGCTCGATGACGAGCCGGAGGCTGCCTGCCTTTTTTCCGACGGTGAGGGTGAGGATCCTCTGGAGGCCGTGCTGGGCGATCCCGAGGACTCTCCCCCCCTCGAGGTGCTTCCGGAGGAGCATGGCGAAGCCCCCGGGCCGCTCGGGGGCCTCCGGGAGGGTCCTCACCAGGTGGACCCTCCTCCCTGACTCGATAACGAGGGGGTGGCGTGCCCGGTCCTCCCCCTGGAGCCGGATGGCGAGGGTTTTCGGACCGTACTGGTAGATCTTCCCGACCCAGAGGGGGAGGAGGGGGAGGAGCTCCGCGGCCACGGCCGAGAGATCCACCCCGCTCATTCCCTGCGCCGTGGCCATGGTATACCAAGCTACATATGGCTTCAGCGCTAAAAAAATAGACTACTGGGTGGCGGGATGGCGGCCGAGGCGAAACCGGAACCGGAGAAAACCCCGAAGAAGAAGCTCACGAAGGCCGAGAAGCAGGCCCAGCACATGGACCGGCTGAAGAAGACGGCCATAGCATGCGGGATGGGGATCCTCGTTGGATTCCTCTCCTTCCGGATCGAAACGCCCCCGACCGGAACCGCCCTCGGGATCCTCTTCCTCCTCGCGGGCATCGTTTTCCAGAAATACCTCTTCATCGCCCTCCGAATGGACTACCTCGGCCTTACCGCGAAGGACTGGCTCTACCAGGGATTCATGACCTTTTCCCTCTGGTTCATCACCTGGACGATCCTTCTCTCCGCCCCCACCGGCTGAAGGACCATGAGGATCGCTGTCGTCCACCGGGACCGATGCCACCCGAAGAAGTGCGGCACCGAGTGCATCCTCTACTGCCCCCGGGTCCGGACTGGCGACGAGACCGTGGTCATCGGGGAGGCGGGAACGGCCGTCGTCTCCGAGGAGCTCTGCGTGGGCTGCGGGATCTGCATCAAGAAGTGCCCCTTCTCGGCCATCGACATCGTGAGCCTCCCTGAAGAGCTCCCCCATCCGACCCACCGGTACGGGGTGAACGGCTTTGCCCTCTATGGTCTCCCCGTTCCGGTCCGGGGGAAGGTGACCGGCCTCCTCGGCCCGAACGGCATCGGGAAGAGCACCTCGGTCCAGATCCTCTCCGGCGGCCTCCGGCCGAACCTGGGGGAGCCCGGCCGGGAGGTCCCCTGGAAGGAGATCCTTTCCCATTACACGGGCACCGAGCTCTTCGAGTACCTCCGCACGGTCTCCGAGGGACGGCTGAAGACCGCGACGAAGCCCCAGTACATCGACTACATCCCCCGGATGTTCCGGGGAACCGTGGGGGATCTCCTGAAGACCACCGACGAGCGGGGCCAGCTCGCACGGTACCTGGAGGCCTTCTCCCTCACCCCCCTCCTGGACCGGCCCATCGACTCCCTCTCGGGAGGGGAGCTCCAGCGGGTCGCCATCTGCGCCTGCCTCTCGAGGGAGGCGGACTTCTACTTCCTGGACGAGATCACCCCCTTCCTCGACATCTACCAGCGGATGGCGGCTGCTACCCTCATCCGGGAGCTCGCCCTCGAGCGGCCCCTCATGATTGTCGAACATGACCTCGCCATCCTGGACCTCCTCGCCGATACCGTGCACATCGCGTACGGGAAACCGGCGGTCTTCGGCATCATCACCCAGCCGAAGGGGGTGCGGGTGGGGATCAACCAGTACCTGGAGGGGTACCTCGCCGAGGAGAACATGCGTTTCCGGGACTACCCGGTGGTCTTCGAGAGACGGCTCCACGGGGAGAGGCCCGAGCTCGAGCCCCTCACCGAGATCCCGCCCATGGTGAAGCGGTACCCGGGCTTTACCCTGGAGGTGGGGGGCGGGGCCATCCACCGGGGGGAGATCCTCGGGATGGTCGGCCCGAACGGGATCGGGAAGACCACCCTCGCCCGTCTCCTCGCCGGCGAAGAGAAGCCCGAGGTGGGGAAGATGCCCGCGGCCCTTACCATCTCGTACAAGCCCCAGTATCTCAAGGCCGACTCAGAGCTCACGGTGGAGGAGATCCTGAGGGGCACCACGAACCGGTTCGACAGTTCCTTCTTCCAGCACGAAGTGCTTGAGCCCCTTTCCCTCGCCCCCATCCTCGCCTCGCCTGAAAAAACCCTCTCCGGCGGGGAGCTCCAGCGCCTCGCCATCGCCGCCTGCCTCTCCCGGGAGGCTGACCTCTACATCCTGGACGAGCCGAGCGCCCACCTGGACGTCGAACAGCGGGTGAAGCTCCCGAGGGTCATCCGCAACCTCGCCCAGGAGCGGGAGGCCGGGATCCTCGTCATCGACCATGACATCTACCTCATCGACATTATCAGCGAGGGGCTCATGGTCTTCTCGGGGGACCCGGGGAGGCACGGCCTCGCAGAGGGCCCCTTCCCCATGCGGGAGGGCATGAACCGGTTCCTCGAGACCCTGGGGATCACCTTCCGGAGAGACCGGAGCGGGAGACCGCGGATCAACAAGCCGGGCTCGTTCCTGGACCGGGAACAGAGGGCGACCGGCACGTACTACTACTCGGAAATCTCGAAAGGCTAACGTCTTTCTCGTTCTCCTGTCCCTCTCGGGACAGTCAAATCTCGAAGGGCTAGCGCCCTTCTCCATGAGCCTCCCCTTCGGGCAGGCTCAAAATCGAAGGGCTGATGCCCTTCTCATTCTCCTGTCTTTTACAGGACAGTCGAATCTCGAAGGGCTGATGCCCTTCTCGTTCTCCTGTCTTTTACAGGACAGTCGAATCTCGAAAAGCTAGCGCTTTTCTCGACGCCCGCTCCTTCGGAGGCGAGGCGTATCGAAAAGCTGCTGCTTTTCTCCTTCTCCTGTCCCTGGCGGGACAGTCAAATCTCGAAAAGCTAACGCCTTTCTCATTGAGCCTCCCCTTCGGGCAGGCTCAATCTCGTAGGGCTGAGGCCTTTCTCCGGCCCGCCCCTTCCTCAGTCAGGGGCTTGCCCAGCAGGGCGTGAGGCCGTTCCCGGGCAATTTTCACTAAAGGTTCATATATCTTCCGCCGGATACATCTACATGATGCAGGATGAGCAGCTCTCCGGCCTCACCCTCGATGAAAAGCTGAGGAAGGTCAGGGGAGAGTTCCTGGACTATATCGATAAGAATATAAAAGAAATCTCGGCCACCCTTCCCGTTTTTTTCGCCCACATCATCACCATGCTAAACGACTCCTTCCCGGGCCTCAAGGACGAGGTCCACGACGAGTTTATCGACGCCATCACCTACCGGGTCCTCGCCGCATCCCGTCAGGGGGGGAACCTCCCCTTCGTCGAGAAGGTCTCCGCGAACGCCGTCCGGGCGAAGAGGGGGCCGAGGGCGAAGCAGGGCACAGACATCATAGCCGGGATGGAGCTCATCAAGAGCGAGAACTATGCCCCGGCGGCCAGGCTCCTGAAGGAGTACAGCCACCTGGACGCCATCATCGGGGCGGCGGTGGCCTACTGCTACTACATGCTCTCCATGCGGGAGATAGCCTCCCTCCGGGAGAAGGGGACCCGGATCGACGAGAAGGAGCGCCGGCCCAACGAGTTCGAGCTCCTGGCCCGGGAGGAGATGCTGCGCCTCGCCAACTCAAGGCCTCCCCTTGGCGCCGTGAGGGAGCTCCGGATCCGGGGGGAGGAGGAGCCCATCATCCGGAGGGCCTTCTGGCTCATGATCTCCTGCTCCTTCGAGTGGTTCCCGAACGAGAAAGGCTTCATCCTCGTCGGTCTCGAGAAGGCGAAGCGGGACCGGAACTGGGAGATGAAGAACGAGCTCCTGAAGATCGCCACGGAGCGCTTCTTCGACGATTTCTTCTTCATGAAGGAGATGTACCACTTCCGGCTCGGGGCAAAGGACGGCACCGGCGCGGCGGCGGTGGTGCGCCAGATGATGCAGCAGTTCCCCGATGGCCTGGAGCCCCTCTACTTCGGCCTCCAGATCTCCATGCTCTCCCTCAAAAAGACTACCTACGACGGGTTCAGGAAGCTCCTTCTCATGAAGGGGATCCCCGAGCACATCCCCGCCCTGGTGGACGTGGCCTACCAGGTCATGGACGGCGATCCCCGGCAGGGCCTTGCCAGCCTGAAGGAGCTCGCGGGGAAATTCCCCCGGTTCGACTTCTACTTCCTCTCCCTCGAGTACCTCCTGAAGGAAACCTCTTCGGAGGACCCGAAGCGGAACAGGCGGGCGCGCAAGGTGTTCCTCGATTCCATCGACCGGTTCTGCATGAAGGAGCTGGGCATCGAGCGGTAATCGCCCTTAGATCCGCGCCAGATCGCCCTTAGATCCGCGCCCCACCGCCCTTAGCCTTCATCGCCCCCTAGATCCGCGCCAGATCGCCCCGGGATCCAGCCCTCCCCTTCGATCAGAGTCGGATCGCCCCCCCGGAGATTAGCGCCCGACGGCCGCACGGAGGAGGCGTTCTAGCGGCCGAATAATCCGCGGAGGAAGCCCAGGAGGGCATCCAGGAATCCCGGCAGGCCCCCCTGCGAGCCGGTTGTCTCCTCGGGAAATCCCTGCACGGAAATCCCGGGAGTGACCTGGGACACCGGCGCGGTGAGGGATACCTCCGGGGAGGTCCCGCCCGGGACCTCGTAGGTGATCACCGGGATAGTGCCCCCCTCCTCACCCGGGGATGTTTCGACCCGATAGAAACCCACATTCTCGGGGGTCACGAACCAGAGCCGGCCGGAACTGTCGAGAAAGAGCTGTTGCACCGCATTGTTCCGGATCCCCGAGGTGCTGTCGAGATGGAGCCTTACCCGCCCGTCCTTCCATGCGTAGATGCCGTTGTCGGTCGCGATCCACAGGGTCTGGCGGGCATCCACCCGGAGGTCGTTGATGGCGATCCCGGGGGTCAGATCCGTGGTAGTCACAGCGGCACTCCACTGGCCGGGAGGGGTGAGGTGGAGGATGGTGGATGCATAAAGGAGATAGACCCCTCCGAAGGGATCACCCACGATCCCTCTCACGGGCCCGGGGATGAGACCCGGGTTTACGACCGGGGAGAAGGACAGGGATCGGCCTGTCCCGTTCAGGGACCAGATCCCCTCCTTGCAGGCCACGAAGAGCGTATCCGTCACCGGGTCCGTGGCCATGGAGGTGACGTAGCCGCACCCGAGGCCCCCGGGGCCGCCGGGTGAGAACCAGGTCCAGGTCCCGTCGATATACCGGTGAATTCCCGAGCTCCCCGCCGCGACCCACATTTCCCTGCCCCGCCGCAGGAGTCCGTGGATCTCGAGGGATTTCAGGACCTGCTGATCTTTCATGGTCACATAGGTCCCCGCTTCCAGCCTCTGGAGCCCGTTCGGGAAACCGATCCAGAGGTTTCCTCCCGAGTCGAATCCGAGGGCCAGGATATAATCGGAGAGGAGCCCCCCGTCCCCCGTCCGGTACTCCCGGTGGGTGATGTGCCAGGAACCGTCGTAGATGGAGAGGCCGTTATCGGTCCCGAAATAGACGTTTCCCGTGGGATCCTGGGTCATATCGTGGATCTCCATCGAGGAAAGCTGGGAGGATCCGGAAAAGATCTCCATCTCTGCCGAGACGGGCGGGATCGCCGCGAGGAGGAGGCTCCCGCAGAGGAGGGCGAGAATCCCTGCAGCCGTGAACCGGCCCATTCCGTCTCCCCGGATCCGGCAGATCTCCGGTCTATCTGCCACGCATCTCCCTGACCAGGGAATCGAGTTCATCCAGGAGCTGCCGGCCGGTCACCCTGACCCCCTTCAGGTTCCGGAGGAGGCTCGTGTCATCCTTCTTCTTCTCCCTCATGGCCTCGAGCCTGAGGGCAGAGAGGAGGTCGTCCGATCCCAGGGCGGCATCAGACAGGGAAAGGACATCCGCCCTGGCCCCCTCCGTCGCCCTCCCGGACTCTCCGGCGGCGGCCCCGCTGCCGGGCGCCACCGTCGAGAGGAGCTCCCGCGCCGGCGTGGCCATCTCATCCTCCTCGTCGGCCTCGTCCCCCGGGAACTGATCCGAGATGGCTCCGCCGGAGATTCCCTGGAGGAGATCCTCCTCGATCTTCGGGGCACCGGCCGTGGCCCCGGCGGCGCCTGGGACGGCTCCCTGACCCTCGGCGAGGGAGATGAGCCGCCTCGACTGCCCGGCGAGGGTGGTGTCGAGCATCTTGTCGATCTCCTTTGCCCGGGTCTCCCTCTGCTCCTTTCCCCTGCCGAGATGCCCGAGGGCGCCCCCGAGCTTCCCGAGAGAGTCCGTGGGCCCGGGGGATTTTTCCGGCCCCCCTCCGGCCGGGGTGGCGATCTCGTCGATCAGTCCCTCCTTGACCGGTGTCGCGCTCCGCCTGAGGTGAAGGTCATCCACGGTGAGCGAGCCCGCCGCAAAGAGCATTCCGACTCCGACCACGGTGTCCGCGAGGACGAGGAGGTAGGGATTGACCTCCAGGGCGAGGAGGGCCGTCCCCGTACCGAAGGTTCCCAGGCCAAGGATCATCTGGCGTACTGTCTTGTGCATACTACATAGCTCCGGGTAAGGATATCTTGAAGAACAGGCTGACAATTTCGGGCGCGACGATGGCGATCACCCCGCTGATGCTGAAGAGGAGCGTCGCGAAGAGGTAGAAGATGTAGCGGTCGCCGCCGTACACGATCCTTCCTGCGATGACGTTCGAAAGGGTGATGAGGAAGATGATGATCATGACGTAGACGGTCATCGTCTGGACCGGGAAGTTCACGAGGAAGCTGACATTCAGCCCCGAGGGCATGAGAGAGCCACCCCCGCTCTCGATGGCAGCCTGGGACTCCCCGAGGGTGGACATCATCGCGGTCATGGATTCCGATATCGTCTTCATGATGTAGAAGAGGAAGAGGAGGATGCCCACCATGGCGGCGTGCATGGAGACGAGGAGAGTAACGAACCCCATGGCGACCACGTGCCGCTTGTCCCGGAGGAGCACCTGTTCGAGGCTCGATGTCCCGACGATGAGGCCGACCTTATCGGGGGAACCTCCCAGGGTGACCGAGTCCCGGAAGATGTTCGTGTACTTGTAGATGTTGTTGCTCCCCGATTCGCCGATGAACCGCTTCCAGCTCTGGTCCTCGTCGAGGCCGAGGTTCAGCTTGGAGTAGATGGAGTCCACGAGGTCCCGGATCTTCGGGAGGGAGGCACGGTCGACCTCGAGGAACCCCTGGACCATGGGGATCCCCTTCCCCCCCATCACCGATCCGAGGGTCCGGATGAAGGTGGGGAAGTCGGTGTCGCGGCCCATGATGTGGCCGTCGTCGATGAAGCCGAGGATCCCCAGGGGGGCGAGAAGGATCCCGGCGAGGAGGTAGACGAACCCCGGCCCCATCCCCAGGAACCAGAGCGTGGCGCAGCCGAGCCCGGTGACGACGAGGAGCGGCCGCTCCATCCGGCGGATGGTGGCCTGTTCCCGGGAGCAGCTGTCCCGGAGGCCATGGGTCCTCCGGTCCTCCGGCATCGACCGGTACATGGTGACCAGGCCAAAGACGGCGATGAAGATGACGATGAAATACGAGAGGTTCAGGGTTGACTCGACCCCTCCCGGGGAGAAGATGGCAACCGAGAGCATGATGATGAGGGCGACGAGAACCCCGGAGAAGAGCATGGCGATGTACGCATCGCCCCACTTCTTGACCATCTCGATCCCCTGTTCCACGGAGTTCCTGTACACACTCCGGATGGTGAGCAGCTCGCGATCCAGGAACTCCTCGTCCGGGACCCCGGACTCGATGGAGTTCGCGTACCGGTTGAACACCGACTGCAGCACCTCGTTTTTCATGCCCTTCGCGACGATTTTCAGGGCCTCGGAGTAGCTGTAATGCCAGCGCTTGACAAAGTAATCCGCCTTCTGGACATATCTGGACGGGACGTACTCGTACCGCCTCGAGGTGTAGGAGAAGATATCGGGGCGGGAGACCCCGGCGGTGGTGATGGAGGCCATGTACGTGGCCATGAAGAGGAGGTCCGATGGCATCCTCTTATTCTCGTCGATCCGGTCGATGAACCTCCGGATCCCTGCGAGGCCCTCCCCGAGGGGGATCTTCCCCTGGGTCTTTGCCCGGATCGCCTCGGTGAAACCCCCAAAGGTGCCCGCCATCTTCAATCGACCTCGGGGGTGGCTCCGATCCTGATGAGCCCCTCCTTCTTCACCTTCACGATCATCTGGAAGAGGTCCCGGTAATCGGTGTAGCCTGCCCGGTGGAGCCGCTCCAGGATCCGGGCGCGCTTGTCCACCTCGTCGTAGATCTCCGCCTTCCGGCTGTCGGGGAACCCGAGCATCGTCGCGATCTTGTTCTCGAGGAGGAAGCTCGCCCCCTTCCCGGTGAACTCGAAGGTGTCGTTCACCGGGTTCCACTTGAACATCTCGACAAAGGAGATCCCCCCGGTGTCCGGGTTGTACCCGACGAGCTCGTTCACCGAGAGCATGCGGCGGACGGTCTCCCCCGACGGGCGCTTGACCGCGCTCTGGATCACGACGATGTTTAAGTTATCGAGGAAGGTCTTCGGGATATTGATGGGGTCCCCGCAGAGCCGCTGGATGAGCTTCTCCACCGAGGCCGCGTGGAAGGTGGAGAGGACCGGGTGACCGGTCTGCATGGCGCCGAAGGCGACCGACCCCTCCACTCCCCGGATCTCCCCCACGATGATCATGTTCGGCCTCTGCCGCAGCGCGGACTTGAGGAGGTCGAACATGGTCACGTCCGCACCTTCCCCCTCGCCCTTCCCCTTGGCCTTCGACACCTCCCTCGTCCAGTTCTTGTGCGGGACCTGGAGCTCGGGGGTGTCCTCGATGGAGACGATCTTGTGCTCGGGAGGGATGAAGGCCGTCACGGCATTCAGGCTCGTGGTCTTCCCGCTGGCCGTTTCGCCGCTCATGAACATGGACATCCCGTGCTCGATGCAGATCCAGAAGTAGCCGGCCATCTCGTAGTTGCAGGTCCCGAACTCGACGAGCCGGAGCACGCTGATGACATCCTCTGCCATGGCCTTCCGGATGGTGAAGTTGCTCCCCCGTTTCGAGATCTCGGTCCCGTACACGATGTTGATACGGGACCCGTCCGGCAGGGTCGCATCGACGATGGGCGTGCGGTAGGTCAGGGGTTTTTTCAGCCGTTCCCCGAGCTTGACCACGAACTGGTCGAGCTCCTCGGATTTGTGGAACTCGATGATGGACTTGAGGCCCCGGAAGATCTTGTGCTCGATGAAGATGGGCCCGAGCCCGTCACAGGTGACATCCTCAATCCACCGGTCATTGAGATAGGGCTTGAGGACCCCCAGGTCGACCTTGTCACGGATCATCAGGTACTCGACGGCCCTGTACTCCGGAAGGGTCATGATGATCCGGCCATCAGGGAGTTTCGCGACCTTGGAGAGGGCCGAACCCTTGCCATTGTCCTCGTTACCCGAGGTCAGGTCCTTGTTGAGGAAG
>DATGDI010000049.1:0-2935 GCA_035310965.1 Methanomicrobiales archaeon | reverse complement strand
CTGAAGTACCTCCCCCCGAATGCCCGGATCCACTTCCCCCCCATCGACCCGACGAACCCGTACGACGTCGGGACCACCATCGATATCGAGGAGGTGATGACCCAGATCCAGCAGGTGGACACCATCGAGATCGATGCCATCCTCCTGTTTGCAGGTCTCGGGGGGAGCATGGTGGACACCGCCCCCCTCATCATCCCCGAGCTTCGCAAGTCCTTCATCGAGCCGGTCTTCGGGGTGGTCACCCTCCCCTGCGGCGGGGAGGGGAAGAAACGCTCGGCAAAGGCCGCCGATGACATCGAGCACCTCAAGCCCCTCGTCGACGCCGTGATCCTCTTCGACAACGATACCTGGTACCGGAAGATCAAGGACGAGCTCGCCATCACCGACGAAAAGGTGGCAAAGCGGGAGATCCCGAAGCGCCTCGCGAAGAAGATCCTCTCCCAGCCCCTGAACCGGAAGGAGTACATCCATAACCTCCTCAACACCCGCATCGGCCGGCAGATGGGGCTGATCCTCCATGCCGGGGAGTTCTCTGAGGAGGGGGTCGAGGTCGGGGAGGTGGTTCTCGATGCGGGCGAGGTGCTGAACACCCTGGTCGGGATGGGGTATGTCGCCATCGGGTACGCCGCCGAGAACCTTCCGAGCGGGTACCTGAAAATCCTCGATCGGTGGCGGCCGGCGAGCTACTTCATCCAGAACTCCCAGACCAAGGCCTCGAGGATCGTCTCCCTCGCGAAGAAGGCCATCTACGAGGAGGTCTCCATCCCGTGCGACCTGACGAGCGCCGACAAGGCCCTGGTGCTCATCGCCGGGCCGTCCCAGGAACTCTCCATGCGGGGCTTCCAGACCGTGAGGAAATGGATCGACCGGTCCATCGCCGGCCTCGAGATGCGCTCAGGGGACTACCCGATTCAGAACACCCGCTATGTCGGGATCATCATCATGCTCTCGGGAATGCACAACATCCCGCGCCTCGATGAACTGGCCCAGGCACGGGAGGAGTACCGGATGGAGCTCGAGCAGGAGAAGCCAAGGACAGAGGAGGAACTCCCCGGATCCGGAACGGAAACCGGGGTCCCGGTGGAGGTGGTCGGAACGGGAGCCGCTTCAGCCGCTCCCGACGGGGCTGCCTGGGAGAAAAAGGACCGGATGATCACGGTGCCGGGGTCGAGAAAGGCACAGAAAGGAGGCCGGCCGGCACCCCTCTTCGAGGGGCTCAACATGTCCATCGGGAAGGTCCGGGGGATCGGGGAAACCCAGGGCAGGGAGGGAGGTGCCCCCGCCGATATCACGCGGAAGACCGTGGTGAAGGCGGGACAGGCGCCGAAGGACACCGTCTTCGGCCTGAAGGATGTCCGGGTCGAGCGCCAGGCAGGGAAGGCCGCCGGAGACAGATCAGGCATGGAGATTCCCCGGGCAGCGAGGCCCCGGGAGGATGCCCTCGGCCCCGGTGAAATCAGGACCGGCCAGAAAGGGACGGCCAGGGATTCCACCTTCACCACCCGGAACGTCCAGGTGCGCGAGACGGGGATCCGGCCTATCGACAGCACGCTCCTCACCCCGGGGAAGGGGAAGGTTCCGGCCGCCGGAAAGGCCAGGGAGCTCGACCCGGGAAAGCGGAGGAGCGAGATCCTCGAACCGCCTGCCGCGGGGAAGGAGGCGGGGAAACCCGAGCGGAAGCCCCGGAGCCGGGGCAAAAAGGACGACGAGGAGATCGGCTGGATCCACTAGATTTTTCTCTCTGCCTTTCCGATGGGCAGATTTCCGCTTATTCCCGGTCAGCCACCAGGTGGCTGGAAAGGAAGATTCACATCCGATTGGGGGTGGATTCCCTGGAGCCCGATCCCGCCCGATCCCTGTCCTCTCCGGGAGTATCGATATCGAAGGAGAGAAAAGGGAAAGGGGTTTCGGATTTAACGGATGACGATCTGCGGGCTCTGTGACGGGGCCAGGATGGTGAACTGTGTGGTATTGGAGGAGGGGTACGCCACGTCGCAGGGCTGCCCCCGGACCCTCACGTTGTACCTTCCGGGGACCAGATCACTGATATCCAAGGTGTATGTCCCTGTGTCGTATGGAGTATGAGTCGGGTATGCATGGAAGTAGTACTGATCTCCTATGCTCCCCAAGTCTATGCTTGTAAGTGCAACGGTGATCCCATCGTCATACTCACAATCCCCACTGTAGGTGACCCTCCAGGCGATGGCGAGGGTATCCGGGTCGGTCTCGCCGTTCGTCCTCTTGACATCCCAGATCAGGAAGGTCGGAGTACTCACCCCCGGGTCCGAGCCCGCCGGGATTGCGGTGAGGTAGGTGTCCGGCAGGGGAACCACGCCCGGGGCACCGTAAACGTCCAGGAAGTTGACCTTGGAGCTGCTTCCCAGGAGCTTGATGTTCCCGCTCTTCGTCACGTTCAGGGTGAAGGTGATGACACCTTCCTCATTCACCTTGATGGTCCCGAGTGACACGTTCAGCTTGTTGGTTAGCCAGTCGGCGCTGTTGTTCACATCCCTCTGAGACTTGTCGGGTAATGTCACGAGGGTCGACTTCCACGGGATCCGCTCGTACTTAAAGACGCTCGAGCCCGTGCCGACCTGGACCCCTTTCACGTCGGTCACCTCCACCTTCGAGAAGTCCAGCGCAACGCTCGTGGCCACCCCGGCCGTGTCCTTCAGGGCTCCGGCGATATCCGTGAAAACGCTGGCGAGATCGTCTCCCGTCGATGCATAGTAGTACTTGCCTCCCGTGGTGGAAGCAATCTTCTCGAGTGTGTCCCTGCCGCCTGCAGAGAGCTGGGCCCCGTACCCGATGGTGAAGATCTTGATATTGTTCGCCTTCGCGTAGGCCGCCATGTTCTGGGAGGAGACCCCGCTGAAGGAGACATAGTCCGGGTTCAGGTCATCGTATGACGTGGGATCCGTGGAACCCACCGAGC
>DATGDI010000048.1:0-1538 GCA_035310965.1 Methanomicrobiales archaeon | reverse complement strand
CCCCTTTTTCTTAATAGATTATAAAATATCTTGAATCTCATAACGATATGTATATATAAAAGTGGCATAAGATAACCAATATCGAGAGAGGGTTTGGTACGATCCAGATTTCCCGCCATCACAGGAAGATCAGGATGATCTTCATCATCGCGATCCTTTTCTGCACCCTTTTTGTCTCCGTCTGCCCGGTCCTCGCCGTTAACGGGGCCTGCGTGACCGTCTCCCAGGCGAGACAGATGGCAGCGGCCGGAAAGCTCAGGCCGGAATATGCCCGCATGACCGATGCTCAGCTCTATGCCCTCGGGTTCTGCGCCGACCTCCCGGGGACCACCACCGCCCCCGCGACGGGCTGCAATGCAGGATACTACAAATTCACCACGAGTGCCGGTCACTGTTGCCCTGAGGGGTATCCCTACTTCTGGGGGGGGTCCTGCTACCAGTGTGCCGAGGGATACTTTATCTACGACTCGAGCGCCGGCCACTGCTGCAAGGAAGGGTACCCTTACTATGATTCGGGGACCTGCTACGCCCAGGATCCGAACGGAGATGGAGGGAATGGGACCGGAGATGACGACGGGTTCGTCGGATTCCTTTTCCTCGGCATGTTTGTGTTCATTTTTGCCGCCCTCGCCGGGCTCGTGATCCGGTCCAATAGCCGGAAAAACCCGCCGGCTCCGCAAGAGGTCATGCCCGGTGAAGGGGAGAAGGTCCCCCGGAAAATGCATGGCCTCATGCAGTTCGGCGGGGACAGCCCCGGCAGGGTCATCACGAAAGGGCCCGGGCCGATCCCGGGGAATTTCCATGGTCCCGGGCCATCGAATCCCGCATACGGTTATGAGGAGCCGCCCCAGGGAGGTGAGACCCGGGCCGGGATACTTCCGTCGTTACCATCGGCAGAGGGGGGGCATCCGGAGCCGGGCATGGGGATTGTCTCACAGGCTGCGATCCCGCAGCCGCCCGTTTCCTCCCTCAAGGTATCGAGGGCCGGGAACATGGTCCGCCTCGAATGGAAACCTCCGGCCCACGATCCGGCGCGGGAACAGCTCGTCGGGTATGAGGTCTTCAGGCAGGAACCGGTGAAGATGAGCAATGCCCTGCAACGGGTTTCCCTCGGCACCGTGGATCCGGGTGTGAACGGTTTTGAGGTCGCATACCAGGAGGGTGCCCGGTTCTACAATGTGAGGCCGATCTACCGGACTCCCGACGGGATCGCGTATGGCCCGGGTTTCTGAAACCCCTGTCCCGCCGGAGGGTGATGGAAGTGGATGAACGGGAAGAATTAAAGCCGCTCGGGCAGCTCCTCGCCCAGGGGAAGATAACACAAGAGGAGTTCGACAGGGCCAGGGCGAAGATTCTCGCGGCAGGGGAGAACCTGCCCTGCCCTGCCTGCGGTGCATCGAACCCTGCGGACGCACAGACCTGCTTCAACTGCGGGGTGCTCCTGCGGGGTGAAAGATTCGTGTGCCCGGATTGCGGAGCGGATCTGCCCTCCGGGGATTCGACCGGCTGCCCGGGGTGTGGGGCGAGGTTCGCCGCGA
>DATGDI010000047.1:0-11958 GCA_035310965.1 Methanomicrobiales archaeon | reverse complement strand
CGGTTCATGGCCGGGAGGGTGTAGGAGAGAAACTCTCCCTCCTCCCCGAACTTCCTCCGGAAGTAGTCGATGATCATGGCCCGTACCCGGGTGTACGGCGCGAGGGGTAGCCCGACCACCATTGCACCCGTCAGGAGCTCTCCCCGGTAATCCAGCCCCTCGCTCCACTTCCCGCCGCAGACCGCGAAGATCACCCCCGACCTTCCCTGCTCCGGAAGCGTGAGGAAGGACCGAAGGGCGGCCGACGCGTCCTTCGGGTCGCGGGGCTCGACGATGACCTCCTTCCCCCGGATGGATCCCGCACATTTGTCGGCGAAGGACGAGAGGATCTTATAGGAGGGGAAGTAGACGGCGAGGTTCCCCGGGAGCCGGCTGAACTCCGTGATGTAGCCCGCGATCCGGTCGTTGTTCCCCGCCTTGTCCCTCATGCTGTACAGGGTGGTCACGTCCCGCGCGACGACGATCCTCCGGTTCTCCGTCGGGAAGGCATTCGGGAGGGTGAGAACGGCGGCCGGCTCGTCCCCGAAGTAGAGGCGCCGGAAGGACTCCGCGGGGGAGAGGGTCCCGCTGATGAGGACCGTCGCGGCATGGGACTGGGCGAGCTCCAGGATCTTCGCCTGTGGATCGATGTTCCGGACCTCCAGGATGACCTCCTCCTCTTCCCGCCGGTACACCGTGAGGTAGGCGGGGTCATGGGCCGAGAGGAAGATCCGGTAAAGGAAAGTGGTGAGGCGCTCCACGGACGTCTCCCGGAAGTCGCCGGCCTTCAGGTTTCTCTCCTTCATGGCATCAGAGACCGAGAGCATGTCATCGACGATGGCCTCCATGTCCGCGTACAGGGAACCCTTCACCACCATGCGCTCGAAGATGGCGGGGTCGAACCAGTCCTCTCCTTCCCGGGAATCCCGGAGGAGCTCCATGAAACGCCTCACCTGGGGGAAGACCCTTCCCACGGCCTCGACGGCCCGGACCTTGCCCCGGAGCCGCTGGAGCTCTGACTCCGCACCCTCCAGGTCCCGGTACCCGACGGAGACCGACTGGACCGACTGGACCGCATCCCCGAGGTTGTGGGCCTCGTCGACGAGGAGGAGGACCTCGGCCGCGCCGATGCCGAGCTGGAGGTAGAGCTGCTCCCGGATGCTCTCGTCGAAGACATGGTGGTAGTTCAGGAGGATGACGTCGGCACCGCGGGCGGCATGGAGCATCACCTCGTACGGGCAGCAGTCCCCCGAGGCGGCGGGGAGCTCCTCGGGCCAGATCGTCTCCCGCCCCACGCGCTCGGCCCGGGTTCGCAGCGCCGCGGACGGGACCATCCGGAGGCCCGCACCCTCCTCCGAGGCAAAGGACCGGCTGTGGATGAACGGGGGACAGATCAGGGGATGATCGACGGTGGTCTTCCGGATCTGCTGGCGGACGAGCCGGTCCCGGGCAGGGACCAGGGAACCCGCTTCTGCCCGGTCCCGCATGAGGGCGGTGGAGAGGGACTTGAGCCCCTCGCACCGCCGGTAGACGTTCCCCCCGCCCCCGAGCCGGCACATCTGCCCCTTGCCGATGAGGTAGGCGAACCGGAGCTCGGGCCGGCGTTTCCGCACGAGGGTGAGCTCCCGCACGAAGGTGGCGAGCTGGGAGACCGTTCGGACGGCAATTACCACCGTCCGATCCCTCCGGCCGGCGAGGAGCGCCGAGACGACGCTCGACTTCCCGCTCCCCGTGGGGGCGTCGATCATGGCGATCCCGCCTTTTTCCGCCGTCTGGGCGACGAGCTCGAGCATCTGCCGCTGGTGGGGGCGGTAGGCCTCGTACGGGAAGAAGGCGGAGATGGCGTCCATGTCCGGTGATCTATTGGCCCCCACTCCTTTTTACTCTTGCAGGATGACACCTCTTCATGGCGATCCACCCCATCGAATCGCGCTACGGGACTCCGGAGATGCGGGCGGTCTGGACCGAGGAGCACCGGTTCACCTGCATCCTCCGGGCCGAGGCGGCCCTCGCCCAGGCGGAGGCCCGCTGCGGGCTCATTCCCGAGAAGGATGCGAAGGCCATCGCCCGGGGGGCACAGAAGGCCTCCCTCGGCCGGGCAAAGGAGATCGAGGCCGAGATCAATCACGACATGATGGCGGTGGTGAAGGCCCTGTCCGAGGTCTCAGGGGATGCGGGCCGGTGGGTCCACTTCGGGGCAACCTCGAACGACATCCTGGATACCGCGACAGGCCTCCAGCTGAAGGAGAGCCTCGCCCTCCTCGAGACGAAGCTCCTCAGTCTCCTCTCGGTCCTCCTCCGGCGTGCGGGGGAGACCCGGACCCTGGTCTGCGCCGCCCGGACCCATGGCCAGATCGGAGTCCCCACCACGTACGGGATGCGGTTTGCCCTCTGGGCCTCGGAGATCGCCCGCCACGTCGACCGTCTCCGGGAGATGCGCCCGAGGGTCGAGGTGGGAAAGATGGCCGGGGCCGTGGGGACCATGGCCGCCCTCGGGAAGGACGGCATGGCCGTACAGGAGAAAATGATGGGAGAGCTCGGCCTCGGAATCCCCGATATCACGAACCAGATCGTGCCCCGGGACCGGTATGCCGAGTACATCATGTTCCTCGCCGGATTTGCGACCACCCTGGACCGGATGGCCATCACGGTGCGGACGCTCCAGAGGACCGAGATCGCGGAACTGGAAGAGCCCTTCGGAAAAAAACAGGTGGGCTCGAGCACCATGCCCCACAAGAGGAATCCCATCAGGTCGGAGCAGGTCTCGGGGCTCGCCCGGGTCATCCGTTCTGCCGTGGAGCCGGCCCTCCAGGACAACACCCTCTGGGACGAGAGGGACCTCACCAACTCCTCCTGCGAACGGGTCATCCTCCCCGAGGCGACCATCCTTGCCGACCACATCCTGCAGGTGATGACCACCGTTATGGATGGACTCACAATCAACGCCGGGAACGTGAAGAAGAACCTCACCATCCTCGATGGGATCCCCATGGCGGAATCGGTGATGGTGGAACTCACGAAGAAGGGAATGGGCCGGCAGGATGCCCACGAGATCGTCCGGGAGGCGAGCATGGAAGCCTACCGGAAGGGGCATGACCTTGCCACGGTCCTTGCCGGGAACCCGGCGGTGAAGAAACTCATTTCCCGGAAGGCGCTCGCGGGACTCCTCGACCCGGCGAAGTATATTGGCACCGCCCCCGTCCAGGTGGAACGGGTCATCGCCCGGCTCTCGAAATACCTCGACCGGAAGGCTCCTGCACCCAAAACCCCCTCCCGAAGGAGATGACGGGGAGTCCCCGGATCCGGCTGCAGGGCTGGGTAGAGCTGGGCGGAAGGAAACTCACCCTTCCCGAAGTTGAGGCCCTTGTCGGGGCAGATCCCGGCCGGGTGGCTGGATTCGGGGGGGAGTTTTACCTCACCTGGGACGGGTGCACGGCCTCCGACCGGCTCGGCATCCTCGGTATCCCCGGGCCCTTCGGGATCGTGACCTGCGGGGGAAATGCAGTCGGGGAGGTGAATCCGGATTCACCCACGCTCGGCCTGGAGGAGGCCCTCCGCACGGCAGTCAGACTCCGGGCCGACCAGGGAGTGGTATCCCTCTCGGGCGGTGTGGACTCCTCCCTCATCGCCTGCCTGGCTGGCCTCCCGTGCGTGACGGTGGGAATGGAGGGCTCCCGGGACCTGGAGAAAGGAGGAGCAGCGGCACAGGCCCTCGGGCTCTCCTGGGAGGGGGTGACCATCACCGAGGACGAGCTGGAGGCCGCCCTCCCCCGGGTCACCGGGGCCATCCCGGGGCCGGCTCCCCTCGACGTGGCCATCGCGACGGGATTCTTCTTCGTGGCCCGGTGGGCCGCGGGGAGAGGGTACCGCCGGATCCTCGTGGGACAGGGGGCCGACGAACTCTTCGCCGGATATGCCCGGTACCGTACAGCCGCGGACATCCCGGGGATGCTCGCCCGGGACTTCGCCTCTCTCCGTGGACAGGCCCTGCGCGACCAGGCAGTGGCACGCCTTCACGGGACCTCCTTTTCCCTCCCGTACCTGGACCTCCGGGTGGTGCGCGCCGCCCAGGCCCTGCCACCCGGGGAACTCCTCCGGGGAGGAACGGGAAAGATCCCGCTCAGGGAGCTTGCGGCGAGGCTCCTCACGCCGGATTTCGCCCGGGCGCCGAAGAAGGCGATGCAGTACGGGAGCGGGATCGCGGGGGCCATCCGCGGACTCGCGGGTAAAAACGGTTATAAAAGGTCGGTGAGAGAATACTTGATCCAGCTTCTGGGGGAAGGACATGATCTCACCTGACGACGTGGAGAAGATCGCGGGGCTCGCCGATATCGGGCTCGCCCGGGAGCGGCTTTCCGGGTTCACCCGGGAGTTCAACGCGATCCTCGAGTACTTCGATATCCTGGACACCGTCCGGGAGGAGGCCAGGGCAGCAGGAGGCGAGGTCAATGTCATGCGGGAGGATGAGATCACTCCCTGCCTCCCCCAGGGAGAGGTCCTCTCCCTCTCATCCGAACCCGAGGAGGGGTTCATCAAGGCACCGAGGGTGATGGAGTGAAGACCCCAGGCCCCGGTTCCGAGGACGACCCGTTCCACGCCTTCATCACCCGGTACGATGGGGAACCCGGAAGGGAAGGCCGGCTGGCCGGAATACGGATAGGGGTGAAGGACAACATCTCCACCGGGGGGATCCCCACGAGCTGCGGCTCGCGGATCCTCGAGGGTTACACCCCCCCTTACAACGCCAATGTGGTCGACCTCATCCTGCGGGAAGGAGCCGGAATCGCGGGGAAGACGAACATGGACGAGTTCGGTATGGGTTCCTCGACGGAGAACAGCGCCTTCGGGCCCACGAGGAATCCCCTGGACCCCGACCGGGTCCCCGGCGGGTCATCCGGGGGCTCCGCCGCGGCGGTCGCGGCGGGCATGGTCCCCATGGCCCTCGGGTCCGACACAGGTGGCTCCATCCGGTGCCCCGCGGCCTTCTGCGGGATCGTGGGGCTGAAGCCGAGCTATGGCAGGGTCTCCCGGTACGGCCTTGTCGCCTACGCGAACTCCCTGGAACAGATCGGGCCCCTCGCGAAAACGGTAAAAGAGGTTTCCCTCCTCATGGAGGTGATCAGCAGGTACGATCCCCGCGACAGCACCATGCTCGACCGGCCCTTCTCCCCCAGGTTCACCGGCGACGTGAAGGGCCTCCGTATCGGGGTTCCTTCCGAGTTCTTCGGGAAGGGCGTGGATCCCGAGGTAGCAAGGAAGGTGCGGGAGGCCATCGCGGACCTCGAGGAGATGGGGGCAAGGGCGATCCCCTGCTCGATGCCCTCCATGGCCTATGCCCTCGCCGCATACTATGTCACCTGCACGAGCGAGGCCTCCTCGAACCTCGCCCGTTTCGACGGGGTCCGGTACGGCCCGCCGGACGATACCCGGAAGTCCTGGCATGATGCCTTCCGAGAGGTTCGGGAAAAGGGGTTTGGGGAGGAGGTTCGCCGGAGGATCCTCCTCGGGACCTTCGCCCTCTCGGCGGGGTACTACGGGAAGTACTACGGGAAGGCCCAGGCCGCACGGAGGAACGTAAAGGCAGACTTCTCCCGGATCTTCAGGGACGTGGACGTGATCGCCGGCCCGACGATGCCCACGGTGGCCTGGCGAATTGGGGAGAAGACCGATCCCCTCTCCATGTACCTCTCCGACATCCTCACCGTGCCCGCGAACCTGGCCGGCATCCCCGCGGTATCCGTCCCGTGCGGCACGGCCCACGGTCTCCCCGTCGGGCTCCAGTTCATGGGGAAGCCCTTCGAGGACGAGCGGGTCCTTGAGGTCGCTTACGCGTACGAGCAGGGGGTCAGGCGATGACGGTCATCATCGGGCTCGAGATCCACTGCCAGCTCACGACACAGAGCAAGCTCTTCTGCGGCTGCTCGACCGATTATCGGGATGACCCCCCGAACACCCACACCTGCCCCATCTGCCTGGGCCTTCCCGGCTCCCTCCCGTCCCTCAACCGGAGGGCGGTGGAGTACGCGCTCCGGGTGGCAAAGGCCCTCAACTGCACCGTCCCCGATGAGGCCGAGTTCGCAAGGAAGAACTACTTCTACCCCGACCTCCCGAAGGGGTTCCAGATCACCATGTATGACCGTCCCCTGGCCGTGGAGGGGTTCCTCGACATCGAGGCCGACGACGGGACCGAGAAGAGGATCCGGATCACGAGGGTCCACATGGAGGAGGACCCGGGCCGGCTCGTCCATGTCGGGAGCGGGGACCGGCCCCGGTACTCTCTCGTAGACTACAACCGGAGCGGCATCCCTCTCATCGAGATCGTGACCGAGCCTGACCTCCGGTCTCCGAAAGAGGCGAGGCGGTTCATCAACACGCTCCGCACGACCCTGGAGTATCTCGGTGTTTTCGACGGCGACCGGGAGGGAGGCCTGCGGGTGGACGCGAACATCTCCATGGAGGGGGGAAACCGGGTGGAGGTGAAGAACATCTCCTCGTACAAGGGGGTGGAGAAGGCCCTCACCTTCGAGATCACGAGGCAGAGGAACGTTCTCCGGCGGGGTCTTGCCGTCGAGCGCGAGACCCGGCACTTCCTGGAGGCCCGGGGGGTCACCACCTCGGCGCGGTCCAAGGAGGAGGAGCATGACTACCGCTACTTCCCCGAGCCCGACCTCCGGCCCCTCCGGGTCAGGGAGTGGTGCGAGGAGATCGTCCTCCCCGAGCTCCCGGCCGCACGGCGGGCCCGGTTCGTCGCGGCGTACGGGGTCTCCCCGTCCCATGGCCGCACTCTCTGCGGGGACCTGAGGCTTGCTGACTTCTTCGAGCAGGTGGCCTGCTGCGGGGATCCCGTCCTCGCGGCCACCTGGGTCGCCGACACCCTTCTCGGGGAACTCTACTACCGGGACATGGCCATCGGCCGCGTCCCCCCCGGCCATTTCGTGGAGCTCCTCGGCCTCCTCCGGGGAAAGGAGATCACGGAGAAGGCCGGGGTGGAGGTGCTCCGGGTTATCCTCGACCAGGTTTCCAGGGGGGAAACACCTGAAACCCCGACGGCCATCGTGGCCCGGCTGAACCTCGGGAAGACCGAGGGGGACGCCTTCGGGCCGGTTATCCGCGAGGTGGTGGAGTCCAACCCCTCGGCCGTCCGGGATTTCCGGAGCGGGAAGGGCGAGGCCCTGAACTTCCTCGTCGGCCAGGCCATGAAACGGACCCGGGGAAAGGCAGACCCGAAGGAGCTCGCCCGGATGATCCGGGAGGCCATCGCGAACCCGGGGGTGGCCGGGTGAACACCCTCGTTGTCGCCGAGAAGAACATCTCGGCCGAAAGGATCGCCCGGATCCTCGCGGGGAAGGACCGGGTGACAGTCGGGAAGGAGACCGGCATCTCCACCTACTCCTTCGACGACATGGTGGTCGTGGGCCTGAAGGGGCACGTGGTCGAGGTGGACTTCGCGCCGGGCTACGACGACTGGCGGAGCGAGGAGAACCCTCCGAGGTCCCTCATCGACGCCGGCACCCGGAAGGTCCCCACCGAGAAGAGGATCATCGCCACCCTCCAGAAACTCGCGAGGAAGGCGGGCGAGGTCATCATCGCCACCGACTTCGATACCGAGGGAGAACTCATCGGGAAGGAGGCCGTGGACCTGATCCGGGAGGTGAACCCGAAAGTTCCCGTGAGAAGGGCCCGGTTCTCCGCCATCACCCCCCAGGAGATCCAGGGAGCCTTCTCCGACTTAAAGGACCTCGACCTTGCCCTCGCCTCGGCCGGCGAGGCCCGTCAGGTCATCGATCTCGTCTGGGGGGCCTCCCTCACCCGGTTCATCTCCATCGCCGCGCGGCGGGGAGGGAAGAATATTCTGTCGGTGGGGAGGGTCCAGTCCCCCACCCTCGCCATGATCGTGGACCGGGAGAAGGAGATCGCGGCCTTTGTCCCCGAGAAGTACTGGACCCTCCAGCTCACCTCGGAGAAGGAGGGGGAGGCCTTCACCGCCCGGCACGCCACGGCCCGGTTCACGGGGAAGGAGGAGGCCGAGGGAGCCCGGGACCGAACCAGGCCGCCCCTCCTCGTCCGGGAGGTGAAGGAGGGGGAGAAGGTGGACCGTGCCCCCGCCCCCTTCGATACCACGGGGTTCCTCGTGGCCGCGGGGAGGCTCGGGTTTTCGGCCTCGAACGCCATGCGCATCGCCGAGGATCTCTACATGAACGGGTTCATCTCCTACCCGAGAACCGACAACACGGTGTACCCGAGGAGCCTCTCCCTCGAGTCCATCCTCGCCATCCTCCAGGGATCCTCGTTTGCGAGGGAGGTTGCCTGGGTCCGGGAGAACCGGCGGAAGGAACCCACCCGGGGGAAGAAGGTCTCCACCGACCACCCGCCCATCCATCCGACCGGGTCCGCGACCCGGGAGATCCTCGGCGAGGACCGCTGGCGGGTCTACGAGCTCGTGGTGCGCCGGTTCCTCGCCACCCTCTCCCCCGATGCCGTCTGGAAGACGGTGCGGTGCGGACTCGAGGCCGGCGGAGAGCCCTATGTGGCGAACGGTGCCCGGCTCGCCGTTCCCGGCTGGCGGAAGGTGTACATCTACCAGGAAGCCGAGGACCATGTCCTGCCACCCCTCCAGGTAGGCGAGAGGCTTCCCATCCTCGAAATCCTTCTCGAGGAGAAGGAGACCCAGCCCCCGCCACGCTACACCCAGTCGAGGCTCATCCAGCGGATGGAGGAGCTCGGCCTCGGGACGAAGAGCACGAGGCACGAGGTCATCGCGAAACTCCTGGGCCGGCGCTACGCGGAGGGGAATCCCCTCCGGCCGACTCCTGTCGGGATGGCGGTCATCGAGTCTCTCGAGGACCATGCAGATGCCATCACGAAGCCGGAGATGACCCGGACCCTCGAGGCGGATATGCAGGAGATCAAGGTCCGGAACCGGACCCCGGACTTCGTGGTCGGGGAGTCCCGGGAGATGCTTCACCGGGTCTTCAACGCCCTTGAGGAGCACGGCGAGGAGATCGGGAGGGAGATCATGGAGAGGGCCGACGAGGAACGGGTCATCGGGCCGTGCCCGGCCTGCGGTGCGGACCTCCGGATCCGGGCGGGAGGCCAGAGCCAGTTCGTCGGGTGCAGCCGGTACCCCGAGTGCGGATTCAACATCAACCTCCCCTCTGCCCAGTGGGGGAAGGCCATCACCACCTCCACCTGCTGCCCGGAGCATGGCCTGCGGCACGTCCGCCTCATCCGGAAGGGCGCCCGGCCCTGGGACATCGGGTGCCCCCTCTGCTCCCACATCAGGGCAAGCGAGGAGTCCATGGCTCTCATCCCCTCCATGACGAAAGAGACCATGAAACGGCTCCGGGACCACCACATCTACACCGTCTCCGAGCTGGCCGGCCAGGAGCCCGGGAACCTCGCCCGGATCCTGGGGATTTCCCCCGAGGAGACGAGGCACCTCCTCGCCGGGGCAGGGGACGCCCTCGCCCTCCTCCGCCGGAGATCCGAGCTCCGCAGGTTTCTCCGCGTCCATCTCCCCCCGCGGAAGGGACGGAGCCGCGCAGAGATCATGAAAAAACTGGGGGAGACGGGGGTTGATGACCTCCCGTCCCTCTCGAGATCGGATGCCACGACCCTCGCAAAGGCCGGCATCGGGCCGAAGGAATCGGCCGTCCTCCTCGCCGAGGCCCGATCTGCCATCGACTCCCGGGTGCTCAGGGACGCGGGAATCCCCCCCGCGAGCCTGAAGCGCTACCACGAAGCCGGCATCTCGCGGCCCGAGGACCTCTGCTTCCTCCACCCGGTATTCCTCGCCGACCTGACCGGCCTCTCCCTGGACACCGTGTACCGGCACGCGGGCCTGGTCTGCGAGGCCATGGGGGCGAAGGTCCCGGTGAAGGTTCCGAAGGCGCGGGTGGAGAAGGGGAGGCAGGAGCTCCTGGCCGTGCCGGGCCTTGGGGAGGCGACCCTGGAGAAGCTCCACCGGGCCGGTATCCTCGACCGCGACGATCTGGTCACCGCTGATCCGGACGATCTCGCGAAGAAGACGGGGATCGACCCCGGGGTCATCCGCGGGTTCGCGGGCCATTTCGCGAGAAAGGGAAAGAGATAATCCTCACCATGCGAAAAGGACTGTGGGAGACCATGCAGCCCCCCTGGAGATCCTGGGTCCACGTGACCAAGCTCGACCCCGACCGGCCCCTCGCCCCCGGCCTCGTCGAAGGGGTCGTGACGAGCGGCACCGATGCCATCATCCTCTCGGGCACCCTGAACGTGACCCAGGAGAACCTGGCCCGGCTCCTCTCAGCGGTGAAGGACCACGGCCTCCCCCTCGTCGTTGAGCCTGCGGGTCCCGAGGCGGTTCGGTTCGAGGGCATCGACCTGCTCTTCGTTCCCTCGGTCCTGAACAGCCGGGACACGCAGTGGATCGTCGGGAAGCACCAGACCTGGGTGATGAAGCAGCAGGTGCAGTGGGAGAAGGTGGTCCCCGAGGCGTATCTCGTCCTGAACCCCGACTCCGCCGTCGGGAAGGTGACCCGGGCGGACTGCGGGATCGGCCCCAGGGAGGTGGCCGCCTATGCCACCTGCGCCGACCGGTACTTCCGGTTCCCCATCGTGTACATCGAGTACAGCGGCATCTACGGTGACCCCGCGGTGGTGAAGGCCGCCTCGGAGGCACTTCACGATGCCATCCTCTACTACGGTGGGGGTATCGACTCCGGGAAACGTGCGGCCGAGATGTCGAGGTACGCCGACACTATCGTCGTGGGGAACGCGGTGTACGAGAAGGGAATCGGCGTCCTGAAAGAGACCGTCGACGCCGTGCAATAGGCCGCGGGCGGCGCACGGATGCCCGAGATATCCATCGTCCTTGTCGGACCTCTCCACGAGGGAAACGTCGGCTTTTCCGCCCGGGTCATGAAGAACTTCGGGTTCACCGACCTCGTTCTCGTGGACCCCTGCCCCCTCGGGGATCTCGCGAAGGCCTGCGCGATGCACGCCTCCGATGTCCTCGAGAACGCCCGGACCATGACCCTGGAGGATGTCTTCTCGGGATACCCGCTCATCATCGCCACCACCGGCGGGCTCTCGAAGTCCGTCTGCAGGTCCATGCGGATGCCTTACTTCGACCCGTCCGAGATCCGGGACCAGATCGGAAAGGCCCTGGGGAAGGTCGCCATCCTCTTTGGGAGGGAGAACCGGGGACTATCCAACGAGGAGATCCGGAGGTGCGACCTTATCTGCACCATTCCATCCTCGTCCGCCTACCCCATCCTGAACATCTCCCACGCCGTGGGGATTGTCTGCTACGAGCTCGCCGGTCTTCCCCGGGGGGCGTACCGCCTCGCGGAACGGGAGGAGGTGGAGTGCCTGTATGATCACCTGGATCGGTTCCTCGACCGGATCGAACATCCCGGCTTCAAGCGGAAAAACACCCTCCTCATGGCGCGGAGAATCCTGGGCCGGACCTTACTCACCACCCGGGAGGTCTCGACGATCCATGGGATCCTCCGGAGGACGGAATGGCATATGAAGGAGGAGCCGGAAAAACCGGAAACGGAAAACGAAAAGCATAACGAGGAGTAATCGGTCTCTCATCATCCTTGAGTTTGCATAGGACGTCCTGGACGCTCCTGGGGGAAGGGAGGTTTCGTAAGAGGGAGGTTTCGTTAGAAACCGACCTCGAGCGACGCAGTCGCAGAAACCGACCTTGAGCGACGCAGTCGTGGACTCGCCATCGGCTCATCGCACCCTGACGGGTGCTCCATACTCGGGGATATGCATCCCCTCGTATGCCCTCGCCGCTGGGGCTGCCCCCGCGTGAGGATAGGCCTGTCTCGCATAGGGAGGATCCTTCGGGAAATATCGGAAACCTCATGCATAAGCCTCCGTACACGGGGGGGATGCCCGTGCGGCGGGGGGCGGGTGAGCCCCCCGAGACACACCACGAAAATGAATATGAAAATTGTTGTGACCCCTTCCCCGTTGTGTGAACCT
>DATGDI010000046.1:0-12814 GCA_035310965.1 Methanomicrobiales archaeon | reverse complement strand
CACCGGGAGGTGAACGTGGACTTCGGGGTCCTCGAGCCCGACTCCGAGGGGAGGATTCGCGCCTTCCGGGAGAAGCCCACCTATCCCTTCGAGGTCTCCATGGGGATCTACGCCTTCCAACGGGAGATCCTCGGTTTTGTCCCCGAGGGAAGGCCCTTCGGCTTCGACGAGCTCATGCTCGCGATGATCGCCGGAGATGCCCCGGTCTACTCGTATCCCCATCCGGGGTACTGGCTCGACATCGGACGGCCTGACGACTACGAGCGCTCCATCGTCGAGTTCGAGCGCTACCGGGATCTCTTCCTGGGATGAGGGTCCTCGTCACGGGCGCTGGCGGGCTCGCCGGCCGCGCCATGGTCCGGCAGATTCTCGGTACCAAGGGCGACCACGAGGTCCTCGGCGTCTACCGGAGGAACCTCCCCCCTCCCTCCGACAGGTTCACCCCCGTGAAGCTGGATCTCGCCGACCGTGAGAAGACCCTCTCTCGGGTGAAGGAGGCCGGCCCCGGCGCAATCATCCATCTCGCGGGGCTGAACCACGGGACCATGGCGGAGCTCCTGGAATCCAATGTCATCGCCACCCAGAACATCCTCGACGCGGCCTGCACCCTCGGGGCTCCCGTGCGTGTTCTCGTCACCGGATCCTCGGCGGAGTACGGGTACGCGGGGAGCGGTCCGATCCCCGAATCGGCCCTCCTTCGCCCTGTCGGGCCCTACGGGGTCTCCAAGGCAGCGGCCGACCTCCTCGCCCAGTCGTACGGGGCCGTCCGTCACCTCCCCGTCGCGGTCATCCGGCCCTTCAACCTGGTCGGGCCCGGGCAGTCGGATGCCTACGTCTGCGGGAAGATCGTGAGGCAGGTGACCGAGATCGACGAGGGGAAGAGGGAGGAGATCTCCCTCTCCGGTGTCAGCTCGAGGAGGGACTTCGTCGACGTGAGGGACCTGGCCGTCGCGTGCTGGGATCTCGTCACCCTCCCCGAGTTTCCGGAGCGCTGCACCGGGAAGGCCTTCAACGTCGGGAGCGGGAAGGACTCCTCGGTCGCCGAGGTTCTCGAGATGGTGAGGAGGATCACGGGGAAACGCCACCCCGTGCTCCTCCCGGAAAAGGAGATGCCCGTCCCCATCCCGTCCCAGAGGAGCGACAATTCCCTCATCACCGCGACCTGCGGGTGGAGGCCGGTGATCTCCCTCACCCAGTCCCTGAAGGACATGCTCGCGTTTGAGCGTGGGAGGGTCCGGTAGGCAGGAAGGCCGGGTCGGATAAGGAGACCGGGGTCCGGTAAAGGGGGACGGGCGGGTCAGATAACCCCCATCTCCGAGAGACGGGAGGGCAGGTATTCCTTTGTCACGAAACCCAGCCCCCGGGCCGCAAAGGCCTGCTGTTCCGATTTGAGCTTCATCTCGAGCTGGAGGTTGATCTGGCCTTTCCAGTACTCGCTGTCGAACCGGGGGTCCGAGAGCTCGGCCCGGAGCGCGTCTACGTCCTTGTCCGTGAGACCGTCCGAAGGGAGGTTGTAGTCCCGGATGTCCGTGGGCTGCACGCCGATGAACTGCGCCTTCGGCGTCGCCAGGAGCTCGGAGATGTGGGCGCTCTTGATGGCCCCGTAGGCCACCGAGGCAAAGATCCGGTACGACCAGGGGTCGCCATCGGTGAAGACCGTGATGGGCAGTCCGAACTGCTCGTTCAGCCGGTGAAGGATCCGGCGGGTCGAGCGTGCCGGCTGGCCCTTCAGGTGCACGACGATGGCCTGGTGCTCCTCGTCGAAGCCGTTCTCGATGAGCCGGGCGTACATGCCGCCCGTTTCGAGGGCTATCACGAACTTCGCGTCATGCTCCAGGAACTCCACGGTCTCGACGTCGTTCGGGATCTGGTAGCCTGCCTCCCCGACGTCGTCCCTGCAGTGGATGTCCCGCACCCCGCGACGGGTCTTCTCCCGGATCCTGAGGGGCCCGAAGACCGTCGCGCCATCCTCCTCGGGACGAAGGTGGAAGGCCTCCCGCTGGAGGTCGGTGATGATCTCGAGATCCTCGATGAGGAGGTTACTCTCGTCCTGAGCCCCGAACTTCGCCCGCTTCCATCCCTCGGAGATGTAGTAGAGCTCCCTCAGGGTCGAGGACCGGTTCTCGGCGAGCTGCTGCTTGATGAAGCCGATGACGTACGCCATCTTCAGGAGGTGGAGGGCCCCCTTCTCCGAAGTCGCGGCCCGGAGGCTCTCCCGGTCGCCGTACTTCCAGACCTCGCTCCCGCTGTCGTACTCGATGTTCGCCTTCGTCCTCGTCGGGAGCCGGATATACGGGATCTCCCCGCCCTGCATCTCGTTATACCACTCGAGGGCGATGGCGAGGAGGCGCGTCCTCGCCAGGCTGTCGAACTCCTCCTTAGACATCGAGGTCCACCACCAGCTTCACGGCCTCCTCGACCCCCTGGATGTCGAGAGTTCCCCCGCCGGCCCCTGTGTACTTCGCCTCCCACCCCTCGCCGGGGGCGAGGGTGAGCTTCCAGACCCTCGTGAAATCCTTCTCGACGGCATGGGTGTAGCCGGGCTTCGGCTCGGCATCGGGTGCGGGGTCCGGGGATGTGTCGTACACGGTCGGCGAGATCTCCTTGTCGGTGTAGTTCCGGACGGCGATTCGCACCTGTCCGTCGGAGGTCCATTTCTTTGCCACGAGCCGGCGCATGATTCGCCCCTCGATGGGGGTGATGTCCGGGACCGGTTTCCCGGTCACCTCGGCGACCTTTTCCGCGAGCTCGGGGATGATGGCGCAGAGGGCCCGGGCACGGTCCTCCTGGACCCGGTGCCGGTCCCGCCGGGAGAGGAAGGTCTTCAGCTCCCTCCCCAGATCCTTTAACGCGAGGTCGATCTCCTTCTCGATCTCGGGGATGGCGGCAACCGCGTCCTTGGACTCGCTCGTGAAGGGGACATTGGTCGAGGCGACGTGCACGAGGATGAGGGCCGGCCCGACGGGGAGTCCGTCCTGGGAGATGCCATAGTTCCGCCAGTTCACCCCGGCGATGGCCTGGGTGATGGCACAGGCACCCTGCTGGTACATGAGGGGGACGCGGTTTGCGAACCGGAGGATGATGGCCTTCTCCTCCGAGGCAAGCCTCCCGCCGTAGCCGATGGCCGCCTCCACGACGAAGGGGTGGCCGCTGTACACCGACGGCGGCCGGGTCTTGGCCTTCACGAAGTCGAGCTGGAACTCCTTGTCCAGGCTCTTCCTGATGAGCTCCTCGCCGATGGGCGAGAGGCACTGGGTGGTCGGGGGGGCGGGGATGGCGACCGCCTGCATCGCCGCAAGGAGGGACTTTTGCTCCTCATTCGTGAGGGACTTCGCCTTCTTCCCGCCGGACAGGCCCGCCTTCCTCAGGATCTCCTCCGCCGCCTTCTTCCCCACCCGGCTGAAGGACTCGACGAGGAATCCTTCCAGGGGGAGGGGGCTCTCGGCGGCCATCCGCTTCAGGAGCCCGATCTCGATGCCATGGGGGTGCGGCTGGATGGGGCAGGGGAGGGGGATGGGATCATGGCTCACCCGGTCGAAGGTGTAGACCTCCCCGTCGATCTCGGCCCGGATCCGGGCATGCGGGTTCACCACCGAGGTGTACTTCAGGTAGTCGATGAGGCGCTTCTTTGCGGCGAGGGTCGCCCGGAGCTCGATCTCCACCCGGGTCCCATGGGTCCGGTCCCACTCCACCTCCTCCTGCGAGACCACCTCGGGTTCGTTGGACTCGATCTTTATCGCGAGCTCGAACCGGGAGGCGGGTTTCTTTGCATCCGTGCGGGAGATAACGAGGGAGGGAACCCCGGTGGTGAGCTGGGCGTAGAGGACGGCGGCCGAGATCCCGATCCCCTGCTGCCCCCGGCTCTGCTTGATCTGGTGGAACCGGGAGCCGTAGAGGAGCTTCCCGAAGACGAAGGGGACCTGGGCGGGGACGATGCCCGGGCCGTTGTCCTCGACCGTCACCCGGAAGACCTCGTCGGAGATCTTCTTCACCTGGACGAGGATGTCCGGGAGGGCCTGGGCCTCCTCGCATGCGTCGAGGGCATTATCCACCGCCTCCTTCACGGTGGTGATGATCCCCCTCGTGGGGGAGTCGAAGCCCAGCAGGTGCTTGTTCTTCTCGAAGAACTCGGCGATGCTGATGGCCCGCTGCTTCCGGGCGAGCTCCTCAGCGAGGGACACGGGCGGCCACCTCGGCCACGGCGTCGGGGAGCGGGACGGCCTTCTGCTCGCCGGTCTGGAGGTCTTTCAGGGTCACCGTCCCGGTCTCCACCTCCCGCTTCCCGAGGATCGCCACGTAATCCGCGGATCTCGCCGCGTGGGCGATCTGGGCCCCCAAATTCCGGTCGAGGAGGTCGATCTCGGCGGAAACCCCCCCGTCCCTGAAGGCCTTTGCCACTTCGAAGGCCCGGATCCGTCCCTCCTCGGTCGAGCACACCGCCACCCTGACGGGCCGGGGCATCTCCATCTCGCCGAGGGAGACCATGAGCCGGTCGAAGCCGATGGCAAAGCCGCAGGAGGGGACGTCGTCCCCGCCGAAGAGGTGGGCGAGCCGGTAGGCACCGCCCCCGAGCACCTGGTTCTCGGCACCGAGGTTCGGGGCAAACCCCTCGAAGACCACACCGGTGTAGTAGTCCAGTCCCCTCGCGATTCCGAAATCAAGGGTGTACACGAGATGGTTCTTCTCGAGGATCTCCACGGTCTCCTCGATCCGCCTCCGCTCGGGAATCTCCCCCGTGATCCCGAAGAGCTCGGGGAGGGTTCGCGCGTGGGCGAGGGCTCTCAGGGTATCCACGAGATCATCCCGCCCGGAACCGGCGAGAAGTGAGGTGAGCCCGTCGAAGTCCCGCTTGTCCAGGAAGGCCATGGCCTTTGCCTGGGCCGCCGGGTCGAGATCCGCGAGGAGGTGCTTCATCGGGGCCAGGTGCCCGACGTGGAGGTCGCAGGGGATCCCCGCGGCCCTGAGAAGGTCGTCTGCGAGGAGGATCGTCTCGGCATCCGCCCTCGGGGTGTCCGCCCCGATGAGCTCGGTCCCGAACTGCCAGAACTGCCGGTACCGCCCCTTCTGGGGCCGCTCGTACCGGAAGCAGTCGGCAAAGTAGAACCACCTGAGGGGCCTCGGGTGGACCTTCGCCTCGGAGACGAACATGCGGAGGACCGGGGCGGTGATCTCCGGCCGGAGGGCCATCTTCCTGCCCCCCTTGTCCTCGAAGGCATAGATCTCACCGACGATCCCCGCTCCCGACCTGAGGGTGAAGAGCTCGAGCTCCTCGAACTCCGGGGTGCAGACCTCGCGGTACCCCCATCGTGCCACCCTCTCCCGGAGGCATACCTCCACCGAACGCCTTCTCTCCATTTCCTCCGGCAGAAAATCCCTGGTTCCCCTCGGTCTCTGGAGCATCTTCTCGAGTCACCTTCGGCGACCAAGTGTCATTTCTCACGAAATGCCACTTCACCCGGTAATTCTATTCTCTCTCCTTATCTTTCCTTTGGGCCGTTTTCCCCAGGAGCCGGTCGAGGGCGGGCTCCCCGCCGGAGAAGACCTTCTCCCGCTTTTCCCTGCCCTGGAGGTAGAGGGCGAGGAGGATGAGGCCGAGGCCGACCACCTCGTCGAAGATGAGGCCCACGTCCACGCCGATGAGGGCGAGGGTGGCGTAGGCAACCCCGTGGCGGGCCGCCGCCCGGTAGCCGGGAAGGCCGGTCCGGAAAAAGATCCGCACGTCCCGGAACCAGAGGAGATAGGTGGCGAGGGCGCCGAATCCGGCGACAAAGATGAGGTAACTCATGGCAAATACTAATTAGGATACCTGCGCCCATATCTCTATTCAGTTCCATGCAGCCCCATGCAAATCTCCTCGGGCTCCTCGAGGCCTACCGGCGCGGGGAGCTCACCCGGGAGGAGGCGGCCTCCCGGATCGAGGGGCTCCGGATCGAGCAGCTCGGGGAGTATGCCCGTCTCGACCTGGGTAGGGCCGCCCGGTGCGGGGTCCCCGAGGTCATCCTCGCCGAGGGAAAGGCGCCCGCCCAGCTCGCCGAGATCACGGTCCGGGCGGTCGCGGCCCAGGGGCGGTGCATCGTGACGAGGGTGACCCCCGACCAGGCAGAGGAGATCCGGAGGCGCTGCGGGGAGGAGGGGTTCCAGGCGGAGCACCTCGAAGTTCCCCGGGCCATCGTCGCCTTCCGGTTACCGGTCCAGGAAAAGACCGGAGGTATCGTGGCCATCCTCACCGCGGGCACCGCTGATCTCCCCGCCGCCGAAGAGGCAAAGCTCATCGCCGAGGAGATGGGCTGCGAGGTCCGGACCGCGTACGACGTCGGGGCTGCGGGGATCCACCGGCTCTTCCCTGCCCTCAAATCGGTCCTCGACGCCCATGTCTTCATCGTCGCCGCGGGCCGGGAGGGGACCCTCCCCGCGGTGGTGGCAGGGCTCGTGGACCGGCCGGTCGTCGGCCTTCCCGTCTCCTCGGGATACGGGTACATGGGGGAGGGGAGGGCGGCCCTCGCCTCCATGCTCCAGTCCTGCTCGGTCCTTGCCGTCGTGAACATCGATGCGGGTTTCACCGCGGGGGCCTTCGCCGCCCGGATCGCGGCCATGGTGGCGGGGCTATGACCCGGGGGTTCTACATCGGGAGGTTCCAGCCGTACCACAACGGCCACCAGGCGGTGCTCGAGCGGGTGGCGGGTGAGGTGGACGAGATCGTCATCGGCGTGGGGAGCGCGCAGCTCTCCCACGAGCTCGAGAATCCCTTCACCGCGGGGGAACGGGTCCTCATGATCACCCGCTCCCTCGCCTCCCTCGATCGGCCCCTGTACGTCATCCCCATCGAGGACATCCAGCGGAACGCCCTCTGGGTCTCCCATGTCCGTTCCATGACCCCACCCTTCGACTGCGTCTTTTCCAACAATCCCCTCGTCATGCGGCTCTTTGCCGAGTCGGGGAGCACCGTCCACTGCCCGGACATGTACGAGAGGCAGACCCACTCGGGCACCGCCATCCGCTCCCGGATCCTCGCGGGCGAGCCATGGGAGCACCTGGTTCCCCGCGCCGTCGTGGAGGTCGTCCGGGAGATCGACGGGGTCGAGCGCCTCAGGCAGATCGCGCGGAGCGACTGATCCCGTTCCGGTGCCGTCCATGTTCAGGTTCCTGAAGGGGCGGAGGAAGGCTGATGAGGCCCCCGCTCCCCTCGGTATCGACGATCTCCCGCCATGGTTAGATGCCGAGGAGTCGCGGATCCGGGCCGACCTCTCCGCTAGGGTCGCGGGCCACCGCCCCGCCGTGCTGAAGGCACGGGGCCGGATGGAGGGGGTTCTCTCGGGCTTCGACGCGGCCTCCATGGAGGAGGTCTCGAGCCTGAAGCTCGCAGGGGTGACGGAACGGTCCCTTCCCCTCTTCCTCAGGGCCATGAGGATGAGCCTCTCCCGGGACCTCCCCGACGACCCGGAGGGGTTCTACACCGCGGCCGGGGAGATCCTGAAGGGCTGCCTCTCGGCCTTCCGGGGCCAGGGGAGGTATCTCGCCTCCCGGTTTCCCGCCGAGATGAAGGTCCTCAGGGACGGGGTGGACGATATCGGGAGGGAGGTGAACTCCCTGACCCCGGAGGTCGGCCGCGCCCGGGAACGCCTCAGGGAGCTTGCCGGGCTCCGGGCGGCCCTCGAGCTCCACGGCGGAGAGAGGGAACGCCTCGCCGCGGCCAGGAACGGGATCCGGGAACGGGAGGAGGAGGTGGCGGATTCCCGTCGATCCCTGGAGGCCGCGGTCCGGGCGCGGGGTGAACTCGAGAAGGGGGAGGACCACCGGGAATTCGAGAAGGAGCTCCTCAGGATCCGGGGCCTGGAGGGAGAGCACGCCGATCTGGAACGCCGTTTCCGGGAGGCGTCGGCCACCGCGATCCATCTCCTCCGGAAAGGGGAGAAGATCGCATCAAGACGCAAGGACCGCGAGGCCCTGAAGGCAATTCGTGAAACGGGGGACCTGCTCGAGGGAGGCCTCCCCCCGGGCGGGGAGGCAGCTCTCGCGATCCTGCCCGCGGGACAGAAGGCCCTGGCCGCGATGGCCGCCTCGGGGGAGCTCGTCCCGAAGAACCGGGAGGAGATCGACCTCATCGAGAGACCCGGGGATCTGGTTCACCGGATCACCTCGATCACCCGTCGTTATCGGGAGATCTCTGAGGAGATGGACTCCGCGCAGGTTGCCCTTCGGGCGAGGCCGGTTTCGGTGAAGCGGACAGAGCTCATGAAGGAGGCGGAGGAACTGGAGAAGCGTCTCGCGCGGGCGGGGGAGGGGCTGGATCGGGCGAGGGAGGAGGTCTCGACTCTCGACAAGAGGATGCAGGCCTCTCTCGCGGAGGTGAGCCGGAGAGCCGAGGCCCTCTCGGGAAGGCCCCTCCGGACCAGGGAACCGGATTCGGCTGAAGCGGAGGGAAGGGCGGGTCGCTCCGGATAACCCGCGGACAGAGGGAACAGAGCTTCATCCCTTCTCCAAGGGTCACGTCAGACACCCTCTCCTCTCCAAACCAAAATCTTGTTTATCGGGGAGAGTAAAGAATACGTGATGGCAGAAGGGTCATTCCCCGCATTCATCAAAGGCCGGCTGCATCCCTGGATGCTCGTCCCTGGCCTCGCCTGGGGCGGGATCGTCGCCGGGTTCCTCCTTTCGCCCCCCTCCCTCCTTCCGGGTTCGGCGGGGTGCTTCCTCGGGTCCCTCGCCATCGCCGGGCTCGCCCTCACGAGGACGAAAAAAGACATCGTTTCCCTCTGCACCCCCATCTTTGCCCTGCTCATCTTCGTCTTCCCCCTGGAAACACCTCCGGGGCTCGCCATGCAGCTCCTCTTCGCCGCGACCCTCACGGGCCTCCTGATCAGGCTCGAGCGGAGGTTCCCGCCGTAATCGAAGGATAGGGGTAATCGTCATGGACAGGTATCTCACCGAATACATCGAACGGGTCAGACCGGACTTCTCCGGAATCCCGGAGGCTGCCGGACACCAGCTCGCCTTCGTCTTCCTCTCCTTCAAGCTCGGCATCTACCACGATGCCGTCACCCGGTGTGAACAGGCCCTGAAGCTCATCGGAGGTATCCCTGTTCCGACGGTTCTCGGGGTCGCCCTCCGGATCGTCCGCGAACGGGCCGAGGCCCTCACCCAGGCGCAGTACGACGCCCGGCTCCCCTTTCTCTTCACAAAGGCCGACCTGCCCTTCGGGATCATCGACCCCTCGGAGCCGGTCGTGGACGCGGATCTCTTCCAGCTGACGAACGCGCTCATCATCATCTACGCAGCCGCTCTCGCCTCCTCACCGGATGACGAGCAGGCCCTCGAGGAGCAGGAGAAGTACGTCCTCCAGCTCCTTGCCACGTACCGAAAGTCCCTGAACCGGTGAAAAGGCCGGTGCTCCGGTGGGACAGAACCAGGCAAAATGAAGGAGAATCAGAGGGAGTCGAAGCTGACCTTTTCGAAGTCCTGGACGGCCTTCGCGATCTCCGTGACCCCGAAGGCGGTCTGGACCGTGGTGATCTCGAGCTCGATGGCCGCGCTGCAGACATAGTCCAGGATGTCCACCGAGAGCTCCTTCTTCTCCCGGGATTTGCGCAGCTGGTCGAGGAGCTCCTTCTGCTTCTCGGGGGCCTCCATGCGGAGCTTCGCGAGGCTGATCACGCACATGTAGATCCGCGTCAGATTGCGATCCGGGCCCGTGATGGTCTCAAAGAAGTTCCGGATGACCTGGGCCTGGTAGATCTCGGCTCCCATGCTTATCCGGAGGTTCGAAGGTCCGCGTTAAATAGTTGCTGGTGTCCCGGACAGTCAGAATTCTCCCTTCATTTCCGGGGTGAGACGATCTTGATGACATCCCGTCTTTATTTGCGTGTGGAAACAATTTTGATGACGTCCCGATCCTTCAGCGGGTGGGTGTCCTTCACCCGCATCTTTGTCCGGGCATCTACCGCATACAGGAATCCCTCCCCGATCTCCGTGTGCACCCGGAAGGCGAGGTCCCTAGAGGTCGAGCCCTTCTTCAGCAGGAATGCATCGGGGAGGACCCGCCCCTTTCCGTCGGCATACTTGTGTTCGTCCTCAACCGGGTACACCACGATAAGATCGAGGAGGGAGAAGACGGCGTGGTTCAGGGCCTCCTGCACTCCGGTCCCGCCGAACTTCTTCATCACCCCCGCGATCCTCTCGAGCCCTGCCCTCTGGGGAGGGTTCAGGATCTCAGGCTTGAGGATGGAGAAAGAGGGATCCCCGGGCAGGTACTTCACGATCCCTGCCGAGGCCGCGTTCCGGAGGGCGAGCTCCCCGGCGGCGGTCGCGAACCGGATCCCCCGGGCCCGAAGTCCCTCCACGAGGGGGTCGGGGGCCTCGTCCACCCGGTTCCCGACGATCATCATGGGTTTCGCCACCGTAAGGAGCCTCCGGCAGAACCGGACGAGTTCCGGCTCCGGAGCCCGGACAAGGTCGATCCCGGTCTCCAGCTCCACCGCCCTCACCTGCTCGGCGGTGATGCCCAGGCCGGCGATGAGCTCGGCGACGGCATGGGCCATGGAGGAGGTCTTCGCCTGGGACTGCCGCTGGATCTTCGTCCAGTGCTTCTCGAGGATCCCGTAGAGCCACATGGACATCTCGTACTCGAGGAACTCGATGTCCCCGGCAGGATCGTGGGAGCCGGCCCCGACCGGGTTCCCCTCGGCATCCGTGGAGCCGCTCGCGTCCAGGAGGTGGAGGATGGCGTCTGCCTGCCTCAGGTGGTCGAGGAACTGGTTCCCGAGGCCGCGCCCCTTGTGGGCCTCCGGGACGAGGCCCGCGACATCGATGAGGCCGATGGGGATGAACCGCACCCCGTCCCGGCAGACCCCGCAGGTCGTCCCGAGCTCCCGGCAGACGCACGGGGACCGGACATAGCCCACCCCGTGGTTCGCGTCGATGGTCGTGAAGGGGTAGTTCGCGATCTCGACGTTCGCCAGGGTCGCCGCCTTGAAAAAGGTCGATTTTCCGCAGTTCGGTTTCCCTGCCAGAGCCAGCGTGATCATGAGGTTTCATCCTCCCACGTGGCGGCCTTGAAGAAGGTTGATTTGCCGCAGTTCGGTTTTCCCGCCAGGGCCAGTGTGATCATGAGGTTTCATCCTCCCACGTGGCGGCCTTGAAAAAGGTTGATTTTCCACAATTGGGCTTCCCTGCAAGGGCAAGAGTGATCATACGGTTAAAACCTCCTGTGTGGCGGCCTTGAAGAACGTCGATTTCTGGCAGTTGGATTTCCCGCGAGGGCAAGAGTGATCATACGGTTATAACCTCCTGTGTGGCGGCCTTGAAGAACGTGGATTTTCCGCAGTTGGGTTTTCCCGCAAGGGCCAGCTTGATCATACCAATCCCCTTTAATGATGCAAAACGCTCGTACTAGGTACCATGAGTTACACGAGAAGGGATATTTATTATTTTGATCGGCCCGGCGGGGAGAACACCCGGGACGCGGCCCGGATGGCCGTGGAGCGGGCGAAGGCACTCGGGATCCGGCAGATCGTCGTCGCGTCCACGGGCGGTTCCACGGCTCTTGCCTTCCTGGAGGCCGTGAAAGGAAACGGGATCGAACTTGTGGTGGTCACCCACGTAGTCGGCTTCGAGAAGCCCGGCGTCTGGGAATTCTCGGAGGAGGCAGCGAAGACCCTCCGGGCCGCGGGGGCGAGAATCGTCACCGGCACCCACGCCCTCTCCGGCCTCGAGCGCGCCCTCTCCCGGGCGCCGCGGGTCGGAGGCGGGTCGAGGACCGAGGCTATCGCCGAGGCGCTCCGGCGCATCGTCGCGATGGGCCTCAAGGTGGCGGTGGAGTGCTGCCTCATCGCCGCTGACCAGGGAGCCATCCCCGTCGACGAGGAGGTCGTCGCGGCAGGGGGCACGATGAGCGGGGCCGACACCGTCTGTGTCATCCGGCCGGCCCACACCGCCTCCTTTTTCGACCTGCAGGTACGTGAGATCGTGGCGATGCCGAGGAACCGGTAGAGCATGATCAGGGAATCGTTGAGGGAGGCCCTCGCCCATCTCGCGGGCACCCCCGTGATCTGGATCACCGGCCTCTACCTGGGGGCCTTCTTTGCTGCCGACATCCTTCTGCAGGTCAGCGGGAGCACCCTTGTCGCCTCCCGGGCAGGATTCCTGGGCCTGGTGGCCGCACCCTTCTTCCTGGGAGGGACCTATGGCGTGATCCGGGGCGACGGGTCGGGCCTCCGCGCCTACCTTACCGCAGGTTCCCGGTACTTCTTCCGGATCCTTCTCGCGGGGGCGGTTACCGTGAGCGTGGCCCTCTTCACGGCCCTCCTCGTCATGCTCCCCATCCTGATCGTCGGCGGATCCCTCCAGGCCGCCATCCCCTCCGCCCTCCTGGGAGTCGGAGTCTCCTTCGCCTTTTTCACCGCCTTTGTCGACACGGCGGTGGTCTTCGAGGACCGGAAGGTACTCGATTCCATCCGGCGATCGGTGGAGTTCGTAACCGGGAACCTGAAGACCGTCCTCGGGTTTTACCTGGCGAACCTCGCCATCGGTTTCGCCGTCTTCTTCGTCTCCGTCGTGATCTGGTCCTTTACCATCGCCGACCGGCTCCTTCCCCTCGTGGAGGGAAACCAGACGGTGATCCAGAACCTGACCGCCCCCGACATGGTGAGTCTCGTCGGGTTGCCGGGGCTCATGGCCGGGGTGACCATCGGGTTTTTCGCGATTACCTTCGGGGCGACCCTCCTCGTCGCCTTCAAGGCCTGTTACTTCCGCCGCGTGGCGGCATCCACCCCTGCGCCGGTCGCTCAGGGCGAATTCGATGAGAAGGGGAGGTGGTACC
>DATGDI010000045.1:0-2109 GCA_035310965.1 Methanomicrobiales archaeon | reverse complement strand
TAGCGCGATCCCGCCTCGTGGATGAGGACCTCCGAGGAGGTGATGACCGCCGATCTCGGCTCGAGGGTGAACCGTTCCTCGGTCACCGTCACCACCCCGTCGAGGAGCCCCTGGTCGAGGGCATTTGCGAGGATCGCCGTCACCGCCCCGCCGCTCTGCCGTCGGGGAATCTCGAAGGAGGCCCGTGCGGCGAGGGCGTCCGAGTACTCCCCGAGCATCTCACGCGTCTGGCCCGAGGCCCTCGGGCAGACCTCGATGCAGACGCCGCAGGGAACGCTGTCCAGGTCCTCCTTGCAGGTTCCGGTCGAGAGTGGGCTCGCGCCCCCCTTCCCTGCCTCGAAGTAAAGCCCCTCGGCGGGACAGACCGCGACGCATGCCCCGCAGCCGGAGCAGAGGCCGGCGTCCCAGACATCCCTCTTCAGGTCCCGGTAGCTTTTCCCGCTCATGGTTCACTCCCACGTATACTTGCTGGCAAAGGGCCTGCTGCTCGCCGGGGCGATGCGCACGTACTCCCCGGAGATGAGCGCCGCTGCATCCATCCCGAAATGCCCGGCGAACTCCCGGAGATAGGGGGCGATCCGCTCCCGCTCCGGGGCCTCTGCCGGCTTCTTGGTGGCCCCCACCCCGAGGAGGTGGTCGGGGAAGTCCTCCCTGACATAGATTTCCCCGCCATGGATCCCGCTCCCGATCCCCCTCTCGGTCACCGCCGGCCTCCCGTCCAGCCCGAGGATGACGATGAGCCCTCCCGCCATGTACTCACCGAGGAATGCCCGGGCGCTCCCTCCGACGACCAGGGTCGGCCGTTTCGAGTTGTACTCCTTCATGTGGATCCCGCCCCGGTACCCGATGTCGTTCCGGACAAAGACCTTCCCGCCCCGCATGGAGTGAGCCACGGCGTCGCCCGCCGACCCGTGGATGACGATCATCCCGGCGTCCATGGTGTTCCCCGGCGCATGCTCGGCGTTGCCGTGCACGATGCAGGTCGGACCTGACATGAACATGCCCAGGTCCCCCCCGGGTACGCCATGGATGGTGATGGTCACCTCTCCCTTCAGGCCGTCGGCGATGAACCGCTGGCCGAGCACATGGTCGATCTCGATCTCCTTCTCCCCCGCCGCCACGGCGGCACGCAGGAGCTGGTTCAGCCGGGTGTAGGAGAGGCTCTCTGCATCGATCCGGTACGGCGGCATCTCATGCCCCCACGGTCTTCACATCGAGCACCTTCAGGATCCCCTCGTCCAGGAGGTACCCCCGCAGCCGGTCCCGGTTCCCCCGGAGGCTCTCGATGCTGTTGATCCCGGCCGCCCCCATGAGCTCGGAGAGCTCCAGGGTCCAGGCGTTGATGAGGTTCGCCGCCTGCCGGGACCCGGTCTCCGGGTCCAGCCGCGCCACGAGATCCTCGCGCTGGGTTGCGATCCCCCAGGGGCAGAGGCCCCGGTAGCAGTTCCCGCAGACCCGGCACCCGAGGGCGACGAGGGCCGCGGTGCCGATGTAGACCGCGTCCGCCCCGAGGGCGATGGCCTTCGCCACGTCTGCGCTCTCCCGGATCCCCCCGCTCGCGATGATGGAGATCTCGTTCCTGATGCCCTGCTGCCTGAGCTTCGCGTCCACGCTCGCGACGGCGGCCTCGATGGGGATCCCGACATGGTCCCGGAAGACCTTGGGCGCGGCCCCGGTCCCGCCACGGAAGCCATCGAGGACCACCGCGTCCGCCGAGGAGCGGGCGATCCCCGCGGCGATGGCGGCGGAGTTGTGCACCGCGGCGATCTTCACAAAGACCGGCTTTTTCCACTCGGTGGCCTCCTTCAGGGACCGCACGAGCTGCTTCAGGTCTTCGATGCTGTAGATGTCATGGTGCGGGGAGGGGCTGATGGCATCCGACCCGACGGGGATCATCCGGGTGGAGGAGACATCCGCGTCCACCTTCTCGCCCGGGAGGTGCCCACCGAGGCCAGGCTTCGCTCCTTGGCCGATCTTGATCTCGATGGCCGCCCCCCTCTCGAGGTAGTTGATATCGACGCCGAACCTCCCCGATGCCACCTGGACGATCATCCGGTCCTGGTACGGGTAAAGGGCCTGGTGTAATCCCCCTTCACCCGTTCCCATGTA
>DATGDI010000044.1:0-2709 GCA_035310965.1 Methanomicrobiales archaeon | reverse complement strand
AGCTATCGGCTGGGAATCTATGAAACCGACGACAGGAATATCCTCTTCACGCTGGATACCGATGGGGACCATGCGGATGCCATCCGGGAAGCGGTACGGGGCATCAGGAGGTGCTGAGGGCATGACTCCGGGTGGTTCCTTCTGCCTGCGAAACGAATATCATCCCCTCGTTCCACTCTTTCGCGGTGATGGATGATGGACAGGATCCTTGTCTGGGTTATCGGAATCCTCGCGGCCCTCTGCATTATCGTCGCGGGCGTCGTGATCCTCCTCGCCCCGGTGCACGGAGGCCCGGTGATCAGGAGCGAGGCCGAGGCAGGCTGCCTCGCCTCGGGGGGATCCGTGGGAGAGGGCCTCTGCTGCCTCTCGGTGGATGACTTCCCGGACATGTGCCTCGTCGGGGCCTGCGGATGCTCGGCCGAGAACAGCCATGCGGTGCAAACCTGCACCTGCCCGGGGGGCATGTGCTTCAACGGGACAGCCTGCGCGAGCCTTATCACCAGCTTCGACGAGTGTGTGGCGGCCGGTTATCCTGTGATGGAGAGCTACCCCCGGCAATGCCGGGTTCCAGGCGGACCGACCTTCGTGGAGCAGGTCCCGCCCGCCATCACGGCCGCGAGCTGTCAGGCCGCGAGAGGCCACTGGAAGGAGTGCGGGAGCCGATGCCAGATCGATAATGCGGGAAAGACGGGCATCGCCTGCCCCGCGCTCTGCGAGGCACTCTGCGAGTGCGGGGGGATCGCGGGATTCGGGTGCCCGGCTGGCTACACCTGCAGGATGCCGGAAGGGATCGCGGACGCCCTCGGGTACTGTGTTTCCACCGGATAGGGCAACCGTGGGCTAAGCCTTCCTGAAAGCGGGGTGATTCCGGCCCTGACCTGCTCCGGTGTCACCCCTGGTTGCCGGGTCCCTTTCCCTCATTCCCGCCATCGCCGGCGCAGGAGCCCTTCCCTGTTTCTATCACCCGCAGGTAGTCCGTTCCGATGAACCGCTGGCTTGGAACCCCTGTATCGCTCACGAAGGTTCCCGTGACGGTTAGCTTGATGCAGCCCTCGTCTTTCCCGATCCCGAGCTCCTGCACAAGTTCCTGGGAATCGAACTTCAGAGCAAGATCCGGCACTTTGTCCTTCTTGCCCGAGACGAGGCCGCACGAACACGAGCCCGTCGAGGGTGAGGATACATCCTCCACTGCGGTCCGGATCGACCCTACCCACGCCGACCCGCCCTCCCTTGAGAGCCTGATACTGGTCCTGTCGATGGCGGAGACCTTCAGGGCGTCAGTCCCGAGGATCGCCACGGGTAGAACCCCCTTCTCCCCCGGGTTGAAGGAGTTCGGACAATCCCGTGGCCTGATGTCGAGGGACACCTCAACCGGGGGGGTCGTGTCCGGGATGTCCACATGCACCGACACCGTAACACTGCCGAGCACGATCCCGTCACCGACAATACTGAGGTGGAAGGTGTGGTCGCCACCAACAGCATCGGCAGGCGGTGAGATGGCCACCTGGAATGCCTTCTCGGAAGGCCACGGGACATCGGAGTACGAATCGGGGGTGGTCACCCATCCGGCGTACCCGGGCTCCTCCACGCGGAGGGAGAGTTCCCGGATGTTCTGTTTTGCCATTGCCTGGATCATGGAAACGATCTCGTCAGCGATGAGGGAGGCATCCCCGTTCGGGTTTATCAGCACGAAGGGCCCGCCGGTCTTGTAGGCCATGTACCTGAAGTTGTTTTCTGCGTCCCGGTGGGAATCGTCGAGAACCCCGTTGTAGGGGCAATAGACAGCCACGATGGAGATATAGTCGTCGGCCGCCCCCTGGATCTGGGTAGCGTAGTCGATGTCATCCCCCGATGGAGCCATGTCCCTCCCGGGGTCTCCCCCGTAGGGCGCACTCATCTCCGTGCTCGTGAAGAGAAGGCCTGTCGACCAGGGGTTCATGAGAGTTTTACCGCCGGGGGCCGCGTGGGGGGGAGCGTCCCCGAAAACGACGAGAATCTTCTTCGCGTCGGTCCTCCAGGGAAGGTCACGGGCCTCGTAAATAGCCCGGCCATAATCCTCGGGGATGTCTCCACCGTCCCCCAGGTTCATCCTGGTGATAGCCGCTGATACCGCATTGATATCGGGGGTAAGGCCCTGATCGAGGAGGAAGTCGTAGTCCCCTTCCGCCCCGTAGGTGTTTGAGTACCCGTAATAATTATCGAAGTGCTTGGGATAGTCCATGAAGGACAGCGCCCCGAAACGCGTGTCCTCGATGACGGCCCGGATGTCGTTCATGACCTGGATGCCCTGGTTCCTCATGGCATCCAGCACCGGTCCCATGCTCCCCGTGGCATCGAAGGCAAAGAGGACGTCCCCCCGGGGAACACTTCCCGGGAACGTCACGTTGATCTGGACATTCTGTACCGCACCCGGTGCGAGGTCCGCAGTGACGGTGACCGGATCAACCACCACCTCCTGCGCGGTGGCGTGTATCGCGAGGCCTGACATGCAGATCAGGCATACGAGGCATGCCGTGGCTATCCTCATGTTTCTCCCTCCCGTATGCTATCCACCGCTGCCGGATTCCGGCCACCGGGTCCCTTCCGGCGATTCGATGGTGGCCGGTTGGAACCAACCAGCTGCTGTGGATACTTCTTGATCAGGAAGACAATTCTATCTTATAGTATATATAGATTCCCTATTCTAATGTCTGTTATTATCGACTTCTG
>DATGDI010000043.1:0-17138 GCA_035310965.1 Methanomicrobiales archaeon | reverse complement strand
GGACACGGATGAGTGATATTTAAAGGCAGGCAGCGCGAATACTGGTAGCATTCCGAGGTAAAACAGGAGCCACACCATGCGCCTTCTCCTCATCCACTCCGATCACATCGATTACGAGGCAAAGAAACCCACCTCCATGGCAGAGGATGCAAAGAACCTCCGGGACTCCATGGACGAGGCCCTCGTGGCCTTCTGCGCCGTTGAGGCGGCGGACGAGGAGGACATGGGGGACGTGGTGGAGCAGGCGGTCACGGACATCGCGAAGACCGCCTCCCAGCTGGACTGCCGAAGGGTCATGGTGTACCCCTACGCCCACCTGGCGAGCGACCTCGCGACCGCGGGGGCCGCGGTCGAGGCCCTCGAGGCCGTGCGGCAGGGCCTCTCCGACCTGGGCCTCGAGGTAAAGAGGGCCCCCTTCGGGTGGTACAAGGCCTTTACCCTCACCTGCAAGGGCCACCCCCTCTCCGAGCTTTCCCGGACGTTAGTCGCCGGCGGGGAGAAGGAGGAGGCCGTCTCAAAGAAGGAGGTGGAGCACGAGTGGTTCATCCTCACCCCGGATGGGAAGCGGAAGGACGTCAAGGATTACATGGACGAGTCCCCCTTCGGCTGCCTCGTGAAGAAGGAGCTCGGGGTCCCCGTCGGTGCCGCGGGCGAGCCGCCCCACGTCGAGCTCATGCGGAGCAAGGAGCTCGTGGACTACGAGCCGAGGAGCGATGTCGGCCACCTCAGGTGGATGCCGAAGGGGAAGCTTCTCCGGGACCTCATCGCCGACTACGTCCTCACCCAGGTACTCCCCTACGGCGCCATGCCCGTCGAGACGCCGGTCATGTACGACCTCGGGGACCAGGCCATCTGCGAGCATGCCGCGAAGTTCGGAGAGCGGCAGTACCGGTTCCGGAGCGGCAACCGCTCCATGATGCTCCGGTTCGCGGCCTGCTTTGGCATGTTTTCCATCATGAACGGGATGCACATCTCCCCGAACACCCTCCCCATGAAGATGTACGAGCTCTCCACGTACTCCTTCCGGCACGAGCAGAAGGGGGAGGTCATCGGCCTGAAGCGCCTCCGGGCCTTCACGATGCCCGACATGCACACCCTCTGCAGGGACATGGACGAGGCGCTCCGGTGCTTCGAGGAACAGCTGGTCATGGGGCAGAAGAGCGGCACCGACCTCGCCGTGCGGTACTACTCTGCCCTCCGGTGCACCCGGGACTTCTACCAGGAGCACGAGGCCTGGGTGAAGAAGGTCGTCCGTCTCGTCGGTGAGCCGACCCTCATCGAGATCCTCTCCGAACGGGTCCACTACTGGGTGGCGAAAATCGACCTCGCGGCCATCGACGCTCAGGGCCGGCCCATCGAGAACCCGACGGTCCAGATCGATGTCGAATCCTCCACCCGGTTCGGGATCCGGTATCACCTGGACGGGCAGGAGATCCACCCGCCCATCCTCCACTGTTCCCCCACGGGCTCGGTGGAGCGGGTCATCTGCGCCATGCTCGAGACCCTCGCGGGCGAGGAGGTCCCCCAGTTTCCCACCTGGCTCTCGGCCACTCAGGTCCGGGTCATCCCCGTCGCGGATCGGCACAAGGATGTGGCCCTCGCACTCTGCACCAGGTTGAACGATCAGGGGATCCGGGCCGATGTGGACGACAGAGAGGAGAGCATGAACAAGAAGGTCCGGGCCGCCGGGATGGAGTGGGTCCCCTATATCGTCGTGATGGGGGACCAGGAGATCACCTCGGGCGATCTCACGGTAACCATCCGGAAACTCTCGACCCCCGAGAAGCTCCACCGTGAGAGGATGAAGGAGGACGGGCTCGTCACGAAGGTAAAGGACGAGACCGCCGGGAAACCCTTCCGGCCCCTCTATACCCCGCGCCTTCTCTCGATAAGGCCACGGTTCATCTGAAGAGTCCCCGCTACAAGACCCTGACCACGAGGGTGGCGATGCCCCAGCTGAGGGCACCGCAGATGGGGAACGTCAGGATCCAGGCGAGGACGATCTGCCGGACGACGCCCCACCGGACCGCGGAGAATCCCTTCACCGTCCCCACCCCCATGATGGACGTATTGATGGTATGGGTCGTGGAGAGGGGGATGCCGAAGACGGATGCAGCCTGGATGACCGTCGCCGCTCCCGTCTCGGCGGCAAAACCCTGGTAGGGTTCCAGCTTCACCATCCTCATCCCCATGGTCCTGATGATGCGCCACCCGCCGGTCGAGGTGCCGATGCCCATCATCACCGAGCAGAGGAGGACCACCCAGAAAGGTACCTGGAACCCGGGAAGGATCCCCCCGATGACCAGGGCCAGGACAAAGGCCCCGATGAACTTCTGGCCGTCGTTGCTCCCGTGGCCGAAGGCCATGAAGGCCGCCGAGAGGAGCTGGAGCCTGCCGAAGATCTCCCGCATTCCCCGCCGCTGGGAATGTAAAAAGGCCCGGTTGATGGCGATGGTGATTCCCCATCCCCCCAGGAATCCCAGGAAGGTCGAGAAGGCGAGGCCGATGAGGACCTTCTCCCACCCCTCCCAGAGGAGGACGGCGGGGCCGGCCACCGCGAGGCCTGCCCCGGCGAGGCCCGCGACCAGGGCATGGCTCTCGCTCGTCGGGAGGCCGAACCGGGCGGCGAAGGTGCTCCAGGAGACGAGGGAGATCATGGCCGCCGCGACGGTGGTGAGGCTGATCACCGAGGCATCGACAATGCCCGTTCCGATGGTTGCAGCGACCGCCGTCCCCGAGAAGGCGCCCGCGATGTTGAGGAGGGTTGCCATCACGATCGCCTTTCTCGGCGAGAGAACCCGGGTCGAGACCACGGTCGCGATGGCGTTCGGCGCATCGGTCCACCCGTTCACGAACTCGGCGGCGAGGACCAGAATGAGGACCACGACCAGGCCGAGGGTGAATTCTCCGGGCACAGGAACTCCAGGCAGGTTCTCCCTGCGGATATCGGGATTACGGGATCCGGCTGTACCGATGTCTCCGGTGGATAGCAGTCTCCTTCGAAGGTATTAGTGTTATGGAAACCACCACCAGGCGGTATAGTGTCTCTGCCAGCCCCGAAGAGGCCTTTCATTCCCCCGCCGGCCCCTGTTCACATAGAAAACCTTAACACAATCAGGAAGAAGAGTCTTTATACCGATGGCTGCGCGTTTTTTTGACCGTTTCTTCAGGCCAAAACCCCATATCGTGGAGAGCCCCCGTCCTCCCTCCATCGCCCACGGGGCCGGAATGAACATCCCCGAGTACCGTGTCAAGCCCTACTTCATCTGCGCCTCGGTGGAGATGGGAAATACCACGACGAAGTGCATCCTCACGGGCACGGATCTCGAGACAGGCATCGCCTACGTCATCAACAAGACGGTGCGGATGAGCCGGGATATCAGGCCGCCGAAGCCGGGTGAGGAGATCTTTGGCGAGACCATCGACGGGACCCCGATCACCCGGCAGTCGGTGACCGAGGCCGTCCGGGACATCATCATCGAGTGCCACCGGGAGGTCCACCTGGACATCAACTGTGACCTCGACTTCGTCGTCCGATCCACGGGGGTTGTGGCAGAGATGGAAACTCCGGATCAGGTGGGGGATTTCGTCATTGCACTTGCAAATGGCTGCCTCCTCGCCGGTGTCCCGCCTCGGAAGATGTGCCCGCCCATGGCCAAGGAGAACCTCTCTCTCAAGCTCCAGCCCTTCAGCTTCACAGACAAGGTGGTCTTTGTCGGGGCGGTTGCCGGGGTCCTCCCGCCCCTCGGTTCCACCGGGGTCGAGATGGTGGCAAACGAGATGGAGGGGGAGCTCGCCATGGCAGGGATCAAGGAGGGCGCGAAGTGGACGCCCGTGGACTTCCGGAACCCCTGCATCACCATCGATTTTGGGACGACCCTCGACGGCCGGATTACGAGCGATGTCCCGAAGGATGCCGTGAACCCCTTCGCAAAGACCATCGGTAACTTCTGCGGCCTCGCCGGGGCCATCCCGGACGCCCTCGTCCGGGGGAGCGGCCTCGTGGATCCGAGGACCGGGTGCGCCCTGGATGTCTTCGGGGAGGCCTCTTCCACGGGCATGTTCCGGGCCAGGGAGTCTGCTCTCGTCGAGGACTACGTAGAACGCTGCCGGCCGCACATCGATATCCGCATGGTCCCCCCGGACCGGAGGCGGTTCGGGAGAGTGCCCGTCTATGCCGACGTGGCTGCGAAGTCCGGGGTCGCCCTCATCGGGTGCGACTGCGGGGAGAACGGGGGCGATATCCCGAAGCTCGTGGAGATCGGGGCAGAGATCTACGAAAACCACGGGCTCTCCACGATTCACGAGGTGGTGGACCGGGTCTGTGCCGATATGGCCCTCCGGCTCGTGGACGTTGCGAGGGGAGAGAACCTCGTCCCGCCAAACTCCTCCATCGGGTTCACCGGGCGGGCCGCCATCTCCGGCAATAAACCGTACCTGATTGTCGATGGCATCGCCGAGAGAGGGATCTACGATGATCCCATCGACCACCTGGTTTTCGTGGACGACGGCCTCGGCCGGGGGGCGGCCCTCATGGGCCGGTGCATGTGTTCCCTCGGGAAGCCGAGGAACCCCCTCGGGGGCGTCCGGGGAGGGCCATGTATTATGAAGAGAAGGATGAAGATAGGGAAGTGAGAGAGAGGGTTTCCCGATGGCAGAAGAGGAACTCTATGACGTGATCATCCCGCCAGGGGTGCCGAGGACGATCATCATCGACATCTCCAGGAAGTTCGACGTCAAGCTCGTCGAACGCAAGATGTCCCTGAACTTCGCGAACATGGACGGGACCGAGCGGGAGATCCTGGCCTTCCGGGGAAAGAGGGAGGTGGTGGAGAAGGTCGAAAAATACCTGAAGGAGCAGGTGATCCAATTCATCGAGACCGGGGGAGGGTTCCCGAGGCGGGAGGAGAAAAAGGAGGGGGCCACCTAGCCGAGGAGGGCCGCAAGAAGGGCCTTCTCGGTGTGCAGCCGGTTCTCTGCCTGATCCCAGACGATGCTCTGCGGCCCCTCCAGGACCGCGTCGGTGATCTCCTCCCCCCGGTGCGCGGGGAGGCAGTGGAAGACCACGGCCCCGTCAGAGGCGAGGGAGAGGAGGTTCTCGTCGACGGTGTACCCCCGGAAGGCGGCGAGCCGCTGCTCCCGCTCCTCCTCCTCTCCCATGGAGACCCAGACGTCGGTGTAGAGGGCATCGGCGTTCCGGGCCGCCTCCCGGGGATCGGTGACGAGCCTGATCCGTCCGCCGGCCGCCCGGGCAGACTCGACGATTCCCCGGTCCGGCCGGTAGCGGGCCGGCGAGGCGACGGTGAGCTCGAAGCCTGCCAGGGCTGAAGCGAGGATGAGGGAGTGGCAGACGTTGTTCCCGTCCCCGATCCAGGCGACGGAGAGGTCGTCCGTCCGTCCGAAGTGCTCCCTGAGGGTGAGGAGGTCCCCGAGGATCTGGCACGGGTGTTCCCGGTCCGAGAGGCCGTTCACCACCGGGATGGAGGCGTGCCGGGCAAATTCCTCGATGGTTTCGTGCCGGAAGGCCCGGATCATGACCCCCGCTACATAGCGTGACAGCACCCGGGCCATGTCCCGGATCTCCTCCCCCCGCCCGAGCTGGAGATCCTTCGGGTTCAGGAAGATGGCATGCCCGCCGAGCTCCACCATGCCGACCTCGAAGGAGACCCGGGTCCGGGTGGAGGCCTTTTCAAAGACCATGGCGAGGCACTTCCCCGCGAGGATGCGCCGTTCCTCCTCTCCCCCTCTCTCCTTCTTCATCCGGGCCGCCCGGTCGAGGAGCCCCGTGAGATCATGGGGATCCATGTCCAGGACCGAGAGGAAATCCCTTCTCATCGGATCGCCTCCATGTGGGCCGACCGTCGGGCGAGGAGCTCCCGGGTCCCGATGTCCCTGCGATGGTACACCCTCCCCTTCACCGAGGAGGCGGCCGCCTCCGCCGCCCGCTCCGCTTCCTCGAGGGTACCGGCGATACCGACGAAGGCGAGGGTGCGGGAGGTCCGGGTCGCGAGGGATCCGTCCGTTTCATCGACGTTCGCGTAGTAGAGCCGCGCCCTCCCGGAGTCCCCCAGGGTGACCCTCTGGGCGCTCAGGGGGGCCTCCGGGTAGCCTTCGGGCACCACGTACTTGCACACCGTCGCCGCGGGCTCGAAGCCGACCCGGGAGGCCGAGAGGGTTCCCTCGATGATCCGGCAGACCACGTCGGCGAGGCCGGTCGTCATGATGGGGAGGACGTTCATCGCCTCGGGATCCCCGAACCGGGCATTGAACTCCACCACCCGGGGGCCGTCCCTCGTGTTCATGAACTGGCCGTAGAGGATTCCCCGGTAGGGGAACCCCTCCCGGGCGAGGGCCCGGACGGCATCCTCCATGATCCGGAGAGCCCTCCGGTAGTCCTCCTCGGAGACGAAGGGCAGCCGATGATCGGGCAGGGAGTAGGAGCCCATCCCACCGGTGTTCGGCCCCGTGTCCCCCTCGAAGGCCCTCTTGTGATCCTGGACGAGGGGTGCGGGAACCAGGGATTTTCCATCGACAAAGGCCTGGAGGGTGAACTCCTCGCCCACCAGGCGCTCCTCGAGAACCACGTTCCCTCCGAGGGATCTCGCGTACGCCACCGCCCCCGCGCGATCCACGTGCTCGCCCATGACCCGCACCCCCTTCCCTCCCGTGAGGCCGATGGGCTTCACCGCGAGATCACCGTCGTGGTCCTCGATGAAGGCCGCCGCCCCGTCCGGATCGTGGAAGACCCGGTATCTCGGGCAGCCGTCGATCCGGTGGGCCGCCATCATGTCCCGGCAGAAGGCCTTGTCGGTCTCCAGGCGTGCCGCTGCCCGGGTCGGGCCGGCGCAGGATATCCCCGCCTCTTCGAGGAGGTCGACCACGCCCGCCTCCAGGGGTGCCTCCGGACCGATGATGGCGTAGTCCACCCCCGCCTCCACGGCGAAGTCCCTCACGTTTTTCCCGTCGGTCTCCTTCCCGATCCGGATGCTTCTCGCCAGGCGTGCGATGCCCGGGTTGCTCCGGGCCATGAAGGCCGCGAGGGTCGCCTCCCCGTCCCTCGTGATGGCCTCGGCCATGGCATGCTCTCTTCCCCCGCTGCCGACCAGGAGGAGCTTCATCACCATCCTTTCATCCCCGTCGGTTAAAAGGTTAGCCTCCGGCCAGGAGCTCCGCGAGGGTGACCAGGGAAACGAGGGTCACTCCCTCGGCCGCGAGGGCCCCCGCCGCACCCTCCTCCCGGTCCACGATGGTGACCACCGTGTCGATCCTCGCCCCCGCCGCCCTGAGGAGCCGGACCGCCGCGAGGACCGACCCACCGGTCGTGGTGACATCCTCCACGAGGAGCGTGGACCGCCCGGCCACATCGCCGATGATCCTCCCGCCGGTCCCGTGGTCCTTCTCCCCGCTCCGGACAATGGCGTAGGGTTTTTCGGCCGCAAGGGATACGGCGACGGCAATGGGGATCCCTCCCACCGCCACCCCGGCCACCGCCTCGAAGCTCCCCCGGCCCGCGATCTCGAGGGCGAGGACCGAGAGGACCCCCGGCTCGGTGAGGGCGGACTTGATATCCACGTACACCCTCGACCGGGCGCCCGAGGCGAGGAGAAAATCTCCGTGCCGGACGGCGCCGTGGGCAGCGAGGAGGGCCGCGAGGGGCTTCACCATGGGACCCTCTTCACCCCCAGGCGGTGGCCGGCCATGTTCGTCACCCGGTGCAGGACGGGGGTGAGGACGAGGATCCAGACGAGGACGGGGAGGGTGATGGTTGCGAGGAGCCATGCGGGGGCAAGAAGGGCCGTGAGGAGGAATGCCCCGGCGACCAGGTCATACTGGTCGGCGACCGGCCAGGGATCCCCCTGCCCCTTCCCGAGCCGGCGCTTCACGAAGCTCTTGGCGAGGTCCCCGAGCAGGGCCCCCAGGGCGAAGGTGCAGACGGTCAGGGGAGTATGGGAGGGCAGGAACGACCAGGCCGGGGCCCCGCCGGCGAGGCCTTGTACCCAGAGCCCGGCGCCCCCTGCCGCCACCCCTGCGAGGACCCCGAGGACAAATCCCCTCACCGTCTTCCCGTCCCCGAAGAGTCTCCGACCGTCCCTCCAGACGGCGCCACCGTCGATGGATCTCCCGCCCCCGAGAATCACCGCGGCCGGGTTCGGAATATAGGCCGGAAGCATGATCCAGAGGGCAGAAACAAGGGCGGAGAACCAGAGGTCGGTAGTGAGTATGCCAGCCAACAGTTTAGTATAGAGCGTCGCGAAAAAGATTAAGGTATCGAAAAGAGCAATCTGAACGCCGGCTGTTCCGGCAAGAATGCAGCAAAAAAGATTAAGGCAATAAAAAAGACAATAGAACGGGGTTCTCGGGAGCGGATTCTTTGCTTCTCAAGACGACACGGACTCTCTGCCCGGTCTGCGGCCGGACCATCCCCGCCGAGATCGTCGAGGAGGAGGGCAAGGTATTCTTCGAGCGGACCTGCCCGGCCGACGGCCCCTTCCGTGACCTCTACTGGTCCGATGCCGCCCTCTACCGCCGGTTCGACGAGTTCGAATCCCTCGGGACGGGCCTCGCGAATCCCCACCGGGAGGCCCCCGAGGACGGCTGCCCCCGCTACTGCGGCGTCTGCTCGAACCACCGGTCGGGAACCCTCCTCGCAAACATCGACCTCACGAACCGCTGCAACCTGAACTGCGACTTCTGCTTCGTGAACGCCCAGGCGTGCGGGTACGTCTACGAGCCGACCTTCGACCAGGTGGCGGGGATGCTCGCCCTCCTCCGGGATGAGAAGCCGGTCCCCACGCCGGCCGTGCAGTTCTCCGGCGGGGAGCCCACCCTCCGCGAGGACCTGATCGAGATCATCAGGAAGGCAAAGGAGCTCGGGTTCAAGCAGGTCCAGATCGCGACAAACGGGGTGAAGATCGCGAGGGACCAGGGGTATGCGAAGGCCCTCAAGGAGGCGGGTCTCTCCACCGTGTACCTGCACTTCGACGGGGTGTCGAGGGAGACCGATCCCCAGATCGGGAGGCACCGGGAGGCGGTGAAGGTCCTCGACTCGGTCCACCTCGGGGTGGTCCTCGTCCCGACCATCATCAAGGGCCGGAACGACCATGAGGTGGGGGACATCATCCGGTTCGCCGCGGAGCACATCTCCGTGGTCCGCGGGGTGAACTTCCAGCCCGTGGCCTTCACGGGTGCGGCGAGCGACGACGACGTCCGGAACGCACGGATCACCATCCCCGAGCTCCTGGAGCGGATCGAGTCCCAGACCTCGGGCGTAATTCGGAAGGAGGACTTCTACCCGGTCCCCTGCGTTGTCCCCATCTCGGACCTCGTGGAGGCCTATACCGAAAAGCCCCAGATCCGGTTCACCGCCCACCAGCACTGCGGGGCCGCGACCTACGTGTTTGTCACCGAAAACGGGATGGTGCCCATCAACCGGATGGTGGATGTCGACAAGTTTTTCGCGGCGGTGAAGAAGATGACCGAGAACCTGAGGAAAGGCGGGCAGATCAACAAGTACCTGACCCTCCTCGAGGGGGTGAACGCCCTCCGGACCTCGGTGAAAAAGGGGGAGAACGCGGGCTCTCCCAAGATCTGGAAGGTTCTCGCGGGCGCCCTCCTCTTCCAGAACTTCGACGCCCTGCGGGACTTCCACTGGAACTCTCTCTTCATCGGCACGATGCACTTCATGGACCGGTACAACTACGACCTCTCGCGGGTCCAGCGGTGCTGCATCCACTACGCCACCCCCGAGGGGCGGATCATCCCCTTCTGCACGTACAACAGCGGCCCCGTGTACCGCGACGAGATCTGGCGGAAGCACTCGAGGCCGCTCCGGAAAGAGGACTGACCGGGGGAAAAGGGCGGGGACGGTCAGGGGAAGGGGAGGTCGACCCATTTCCCGGCCCCCATTGCCAGGTTCGCGATGGCGAGATCCTGGATGGCGAGGCCGGTCGAGTCAAAGACGGTGACCTCGTCGGGCCGTTTCCTCCCCTTCACCCCGACGACCACCTCCCCGAGCGTCCCGGCGATGTCATGGGCATGGAAGAGGCCTTTCGCGATGGGGACGTTGATCTCCCCGGAATGAATGGCCTGGGGCCGGTCATCCACGAAGACCTTTGCCCTCTTCAGGATGAGGGGGTCGAGCTCCTCCTTGCCCGGGGCGTCGGCCCCGATGGCATTGATGTGGGTCCCGTCATGGATCCACTCGTGCATCACGATTGGTTTCGTAGAGGGGGTCGTGGTCACCACCACGTCGGCATCGCAGGCCTTCTGGATGGTGGTGGCCGAGGCCGAGAGGTCGCCGAACATGGCGGCCAGGGCGAGGGCGTTCTTCTCCTCCCTCGACCAGACCCGGACCTCGGTGATGACGAGCTCCCGGGAGATGGCCCGGACCTGGGCCTCGGCCTGCCTCCCGCTTCCGATGACCCCGAGGACCACTTCCCTCTTCGGGGCAAGGTACTTCGCGGCGATGGCCCCCGCGGCACCGGTCCGCATGTCCGTGAGCCGGGTCGCGTTGATGATGGCCTTCGGGACCCCGGTCTCCACGTCGAGGATGACCGTGAGGGCCATGACCGTGGGGAGGCCGGCGGCCCGGTTGCCGGGGTGAACGTTCACGATCTTCACCCCCGCCATGTCGAGGGCCGGCACGTAGGCGGGCATGGTCCTGAAGTCCCCGTGCTCGAGGGTGACATAGATCTTCGGGGGCATCTGGACATGTCCCCGCGCATGCTCACGGAAGACCGCCTCCACCGCCCGGTTGACCTCGGCATAGTCGAGGGATTCCTCGCTCCCGTAGTAGTACCGCATGAGCGGATCATCGGGTATCATGGAAGATGAGGCTTTGGGAATCTCCCCTTCAGAAGAATATCCCCATAGATCACTTGGACGCTCTCGGGGGACTCGCTATACTCGTCGCACCCTAATGGGTGCTCCATACTCGGGGATATGCATCCCCTCGTATGCCCCTGCCGCTTCGGCAACCCCCGAGTTGCGATAGCCCCGGCAGGAGGTGGATGGGATTATTCGAAAATCGGCAAATTCACGGCATGCCATACACGGTTATCCCCACGCGGGGGCCGCCACAGCGGCGGGGGTGAGCGGAGCGAACTCGCGACTCCGTCACTCGAGGTCGGTTTCTTGCGACTGCGTCGCTCGAGATCGGTTTCTAACGAAACCTCCCTCTTACGAAACCTCCCTCCCCCCGAAGCGTCCATGAATCCCCGGGCAAGAATAAGAGAAAACAGCGTGGAAAGAAGCTGGAAAACCCGTTACTTGAGGTTCTCGATCTCCTTCAGCGTCTTCTCGGCGAGCTCCCGCATCCGCGCCGAGATCCTCCCCGATGCGCCGAACTCGACGTTCCGCATGGCGTTCGCGAGCTCGGTCCCGAGGATGAAGATGGCATACTTGTGTTCCATCTTTGACCGGTGGACCTGGGAGGGGTCGATCTTGAGGGCGTAGTACTGGGAGAACTTGAGCTCCGGGTTGATCTTCTCGAAAAAGTCCTTGATCTCCACCATCATCTGGTGGAGGGAGATGAGTTCTTCCTTGTGCATTGTCCGGCCTCGTAGAAGTGGGTGGGGGGTATCCTGATACATCATTGGTGACCGGGAAATATGAATCCTTGCCAGCAGGGCGCGGAGCCCCGCCGCGGAGAGGCCGGCCGACGGAAACTTCGGCAAATCCGGACAGGAGAGCCATGAAAGCAGGGTCCTGCACCGGAGTACGCGGCCGTGTCCGGAAAAAGGAGAGGGGCCGGTCAGGTCACCTGGGCGAACCGGATGAGCTTCAGGGGAAGCGGGCGCTTGATGATCCCTTTGAAATCCCGGGCGAGGATGAACTCGATCCCCTTCTGGGCCACCTGGTCGAGGAGCCTCTGGTCCACGACCTGGTCGGCGACGATCCCGGTAACGTCGCCCTTTATGGCCGAAAGGCTCCTCTCAAGATCCCCGGCCCTGACCTCCGCGAGGACCGAGAAGTCCGGCGAGATGAACCGGGCAAGGCCGTGGCCCGAGACCTCCTCGACATGGTCCCGCAGGCTCGTCCCTCCCTTGGCCGGGGCCTCCCGCTTCCGGGCAGTCCCCTCCCATTCCCGGATCCCGGGGGTTGCCTCCGGCGACGGCACCTTCGGCGGCCTGACCTCCGAAGGTTTCTCGGCGAGCTGCTCCCGCACGAACTCGACGGGCACCTTGTTCCGGAGGGCCTTCGTCACCTCCTTCCGGGAGAGGTCCTCCACCGATCTCCCGCGCGGGGCGAAGGCCGCATAGTCGATGTCCGCCACCTGGAGGAGCTCCCGGAGGATGAGCTCGCCGCCCCGGTCCCCGTCCAGGAAGGAGGTCGCGGTCTTCGTCTGGCAGAGGTCCGCGATGGTGGCCGGGACCTTCGTTCCCTCGACGGCGACGGCGTTCTTGATACCGTACCTGAGGAGGGTGATGACATCGGCCCGGCCCTCGACGATGATGATGGCATCGGACTCGAGGACGTTCGGGCCGGCCGGGACATGGTCCGGCCCGATCTCGCTCACCTTCTCGATCCGGAGGGACTCCCTCACGTCATCGAGGAGCACGGTGCTGTCGATGGACCCCTCGTCGAACCGGTCGATAAGGAGCTCCTTGGCCCGGTCCACGATCATCTTGCGCTTCGTGACCCGGATGTCCTCGATCTTCTCCACCGAGACATGGGCGACGCAGGGGCCCACCCGGTCGATGGTCTCGAGGGAGGCGGCGAGGATGGCGGTCTCGGCGCGGTCGAGGGACGAGGCTATGAGGATCTCGCCCTTCGTCTCGCCCTTCTTGCTCGCGATCTGGACATCGATGCGTCCGACGCGACCGGTCCTCTGGAGATCACGCAGATCCAGGTCTTCGCCGAGTAATCCTTCAGTCTGGCCGAAGATGGCCCCGACTACATCAGATTTCTCGACCACCCCCTCCGCGTGAAGGTTGATGCGAATGAGATACTTGGTTGTGTCAGATGAGTACACGTAAAATCACCCTCCCCCTCAGGGAAGGCTCCCCCATGATTCATGCAGGATGAACGAAGCGTGAACATAGGTATAAAAATATATATCTTTTGGAATTATTTAAAGAGTTCCATGGGCGGTCTGGGGTAAGGGAGTCCCTGACCCCGCCCCGTGCCGTACCCCACTCTTTCAGAGAAATCGATCGAGCCGTCCGAGAGCATCCGCCCGGCTGATTCCCTCGATCTTCACCCGCTTCCGGTGCTGCGTGGCGCCCGACAGGATCCTGACAGAGGCGGCCGGTACCCCGAGTGCCCCGGCGAGGGAATCTATCACCTCCCGGTTCGCCTTCCCTTTGCTCGGAGGGGATCGCACCGTGCACCGGATACTCTTCCTCCAGGGATCGTAACCGGTAAAAAAACTGCTCCTTTCGCTCGCGGGGGTCACTTCGAGGGCCAGGATCACCCCCATCTGATCCTCGGTCACCGCGTCGGCAAAGGGTTCCATGGAGACACCCGCGGGAGAGAAAGGAAGGTGTCGCCCGGCATTAACAAACAGGGATCACCAGTGGCTGTTGCCGTCCTTCACCTGTTTAACGCCTCATGCCGGGCGGTGCCTGTCGCGCGCCCGGGTTGTCCCGTGGATCACCGGAAGGCGTACACCAGCCCTCACCCGGGGACCTATGGGTGCGCTGTATCAGCACGATAGGGTATGGGTGCTCAGGGGTGATAACCCCTTCCCGGGAACCAGCGGGGATTCCCCCGGGTGAAATCGCCCTCCCGGAGAACCTCCTCGCCGCCGAGGATGACGATGTCCGGGAACACCGCCTGCCTCCCCTCGAAGGGTGTCCACCCGCACCTGCTGTGGAGGTCCCTCGCACGGATCGTGGTGATCTCCCTCGGATAAAGGGCGAAATCGGCCCGATGACCGCCCGAGAACCCCGGTACCGGGATCCCGAGGATCCTGCAGGGGTTCCCGGAGGTTTTTTCGATGAGGGAGGCGGGGGTCATCTCCCCGGACAGCACCCTCGGGATCATGAGGGGGATCATGGTCTCCACGCCGGGCACGCCCGCCGGGGCCCGGGAGAATTCCCCCGCCTTCTCCTCCCTCGTGTGAGGGGCATGGTCGGAGGCGAGTACCGTGACCCGGTTCCAGGCGGCAAGAAGCCCTTCCCGCTCGGTGGCCGAACGGAGGGGCGGGTTCACCTTTCCCCGGGGATCATCCTTTGGGAAATCCTCCCGGGAGAGGAGGAGGTGGTGGGGGGTGACCTCGGTGGTGTGGGGGGCGGCGGCCGCGAGCGCCCCCGCGGTGGAGAGGTGGCAGAAGTGAAGAAGCATACCCTTCGGGGTCCTGGATTTCACCTTTCCGATGGCCCGGATTTCCCCCTCCTGAGGGCGGCTCGCGTCATGGGACACGAGATCGGTGTCATCTGCCTCATGGACCTCTTCTGCATGAAGGGTCGCGGTGGTACCCAGGGCGTGGATCCCGGAGAGTAACGGCCCGAGTACCCCCCCAGACACCCCCTTTGCGCCCGTCGATGCACCGAGGAAGATCTCCCCGAAGGCCATGGCCCCTGCACGGTGAAGCCCCGGGAGATCCGCTCCCGGCACCACACCGGCATTCACCGCGAAGTGGCAGAGGGAGTCCCGTCCGGCCTCCCCGATCCGCGCTTGGAGGGCCTCCACCGTCGTGAGAGGGGGGTTCGTGTTCGGCTGATCGACAGCGAGGGTCACCCCGCCAGCGAGGGCAGACCGGCTGCCGGTTCCCCAGTCCTCCTTCCTGGATTCCCGGGATCCCCCCCTCATGTGAACATGCATGTCCACACCCCCGGGGAGGACGAGAAATTCCGAGCACTCAAGGGTCGAATCAGCCCTGCCTCCCGCCCCCGCGTGGACCACGATCCCCTTCTCTATGGAAATGTCGACGGTCCGTCCCTCGGGAAGGTGAACGTTCCTGAGAAGCAGGTCTAGCATACCCTCGGCACCGGGTCACCCAGGGGAGGCTCGATGAAGCGTTCTCCCCCGATTCGCGTCCGCATGATGACCCGGTCCCCCTCGACCACCGTGCCCACGATGGCGGCCTCCCTTCCGTACGGGTGCGTCCGCAACCCGGAGAGGACGGCCCCGGCATCATCCGGTGCCACCGCCATGACGATCTTCCCCTCATTCGCGACCTCGAGGGGATCGATCCCGAGCATCTCCGAGGCGCTCCGGACCGATCTCCGGATGGGAAGGGCCTCCTCCTCAATGACAACCCCCGTCCGGCTCTTCCGGGCCATGTCGTTGATGGCATGAGCAAACCCTCCCCGGGTGGGGTCCTTCATCGCATGGACGTCCCCCGCGGCGAGGGCGATCTCCACGAGGCCCCAGACCGGGGACACGTCGGAACGGATCTGCTCCCCCAGGTCGAATCCCTCCCGGTGGGTGAGGATGGCAAGGCCGTGATCCCCGAGGGTCCCGGTGACGATGATCCGGTCACCGGGCCGGAAGCCATTGTCCCGGACAATTTTTTCTGCGATCCCGATTCCGGCGGTGTTGATGATGATCTTATCGAGGGAACCGCGCTCCACGACCTTCGTGTCACCCGTGACGAGGTGTGCCCCCGACTCGGTAAGGGCCTCGTCCATGGACCGGACGATCCGCTCGAGATCGATGATATCAAAGCCCTCCTCGAGGATCATCCCGCAGGAAAGGGCGATGGGCCTGCCCCCCATAACCGCGAGGTCGTTCACCGTCCCGCAGACGGCGAGCCTCCCGATATCCCCGCCGGGGAAAAAGATGGGCCGGACCACGTGGGAATCGGTGGTGAAGACCACGTTCTGGTCGCCGAGGGGAATCACCGCCCCGTCGTCGAGGGACTCGAGACCGATCCCCCCGGCGTTCCGGTTCTTTACGTTCGTGAGGGTCCGCAGGAGCTCCCCCATGGTCTCCCCGCCGGCCCCGTGGGCGAGGTTGACCTTCATGCGCCGTCCACGTCGATCTCGAGGGAGGTGACCACGATCTCCCTCCCCTGGACGAGCTCGGGCATCGCCCCGCACCCCGGGCAGACAAAGACCTCGTCCCCCTCGTATCCGCAGGCACAACGGCCCCTCGGGACCACTGGCCTGCAGACGAGGGCAGCCCCCCGGAACAGGGGGTCGTCCTCGCTGATGGCATGGAAGAGGAACTCCACCTGCTCGGCGTTCACGACCGCCATCTCCCCGATATCCACGTGGATCCGCTTGACCACGTTCGCCTTATTCTCGAGGGCGGCACGCCGGGCGGTGGTGTAGATGTCATAGGCGATGCTGTACTCGTGCATCACTCCTCCAGCGTCGCGTAGACCTGCCGGAAGATCTCCCGGGTCTCGAGGGCCTCCTCCCGGGAGAGTTTCTGGATGGCAAACCCGACGTGGACGAGGACGAAGTCCCCGACCTGCACGTCCACGAGGTCGAGCTGGACTTCCTGCCTGAGGTCACCGTAGTCCACAACTCCGACGTTGTTCCCCTTCAGCTCGATGACCTCGGCCGGGATCGCGATGCACATCTCTCTGTCACCGTTCCGGAATGGAAGCGCCGGGGAGGAGATTTGAACTCCCGAGGTGCCAAGCACCAGCGGCTTTCAAGGCCGCCGCCTTTCCGGGCTAGACTACCCCGGCTCCCTCAGAAACTTTGCGCCAGCGGTTAAAAAAGCCTTTCAAGGCTCCAAAAAATTGGGATTACCTCCGCCTGGCGATGACCGGGAGGGCCATGGCGAGGGCGATGAGGGCCAGAAGGGCGGGGAGCGTGCTCTTCTGGGTGGTCGGGGGAGGTGTCCATGTCAACGGAGGTGTGGTGGACGCCACGGATGTTTTTGTCGGGGTGGCGATGGTGGTGGGGACCGTGGTATGGACCGGCTGCGAGACGGTGAACTGGGCCGAACCTATATACTGACCCTGAATCAGCGAGTCGTAGAAATACGCAGTATAGGTCCCTCCTTCTGTGATAGGAATATCCGTGGAGAAGGCACCGTTTAGCGTGGCGATATATTGCAACCCGAAGACGGTTTGACCGTTGTGGTCCACCCTGAGCTGGGTCCCATTGTTCCCCACAGCGCGTGAAAGGCTGGGATTACGCAAGGATCCCCGAATGGACAGGAGTCCGGTGAAGGTCTGGGAAAACGGGGATGTAATGGTGATTTCATTCTGCCGGTTGATGAGGGTGACGTAGATG
>DATGDI010000042.1:0-6695 GCA_035310965.1 Methanomicrobiales archaeon | reverse complement strand
GGTGACCATCGACTCCGACGAGGTGATCCAGAAGGTCTACACCCTGATGATGGAGAGCGGCTTCACCGCCTTTCCGGTGATGAAGAAGAAACAGCTTGTCGGGATCATCTCCCGGCACGACCTCCTCGCGGCCGGGAGGGTGAGGAAGGCCCTCGACAACATCTCGAGGGTGAAGGTCGAGTCGGTGATGACGAAGGAGGTCATCACCATCGCTCCCGCCGCGCCCACCGCGGAGGCAGCGGGCCTCCTCGTCCGGCACGATATCAGCCGGATGCCGGTCATGGACGGGGGAAGGCTCGCGGGGATCATCGACCGGCACGATGTGCTGAAGGGTCTTGTTTTTAAGCAGTGACCGCAAAAGAGGTAGGGAATCATGAACCGGAATAACAGGATCAACGAGAGACAGGGGGATCGCCAGCTGCGGTTACCGGGCAATTCCGATCGGGGGCCGGTCAACTTCGAGTCCCGGAAGGCACCGAGGGAGGGGGAGATCATGGCCATCGCGAGCAGGGATGTGGTCTCGGTACCCCCCACCATCCCCATCATCGGGGCCATCGAGAAGATGACGGCCTGCGGCTTCCGGAGGCTCCCGGTCACGGATGCAGGCACCGGCCGGCTCCGGGGGATCGTGACCGCCGGGGATATCATCGACATGATGGGGGGCGGGAATAAGTTCAACCTGGTCAGGAAGAAGCATGCCGGGAACCTCCTCGCCGCCATCAACGAGAGCGTGCGGGAGATCATGACCGAGAAGGTCGTGACCATCGGGAAGGACGCCCGGATCGCGGACGCGGCCTCCCTCATCGTCGAGAAGAGGATGGGGGGCCTTCCCATCCTGGACGCCGGGGGGGTCCTCGCGGGGATCGTCACCGAGAGGGACGTGATGAAGGTCCTCTCCTCGGAGAGGAGCGCGACCCTCGTGGAGGAAGCCATGTCGGGCTCCCTCAAGGTGACCGGGCCCGAGACGCCCATCGGCGAGGCGACAAAGCAGATGATCACGCACCGGTTCCGGAGGCTCCCCGTTGTCTCGGAGGACGTCCTCTACGGGATTATCACCGCGACCGACATTATGAAGTATCTCGGGACCGGCCAGGTCTTCCAGCGCATGGTCACGGGAAACGTTGCCGAGGTAATGGCCATACCCGTGCGGACCCTCGTCTCGGGCACCCTCCACACCATCGACCCGAAGAAGAACATCAACGAGGCGGCCCGGGAGATGCTCGCCCGGAACGTCGGGGCCCTCCCGGTCATCGAGGACGCCCGGCTTGTCGGGCTCATCACCGAGTTCGACCTCGTGAAGGCCTTCCTCCGGAGGTAAGAATGATCGCATCAGACATCATGTCAGCACCCGTCTACGTGGTGGGCCCGGCCGAGAACGTGGCCCATGCCCGGCGGCTCATGCTCTCCCACCGGATCTCGCGGCTCCCGGTCCTCGACGGGGACAGGCTCGTGGGGATCCTCACGAAGAAGGACCTGGCCTACCGGCTCCGGCAGACGGACCCCGTCTGGAGGAGGCGTCCCATCGATAAGATCCCGGTCCACGTGCTCATGGTCCCCGATCCGGTCTCGGTCACCCCCGAGGCGAGGGTCCCGGATATCGCGGCCCTCATGGTGGCCCGGGACTTCTCGGGCCTCCCCGTTCTCGACGGGAAGAAGCTCGTCGGTATGGTGACGAAGACCGACATCCTCCGGTCGGCATCGGTGAACAGCATCACCCTCAAGGTTGGCGAGCTCATGGGAGATGCCGTGACCGTGAACCGCTACCACTCCCTCGACCATGTCATCAACCTCATGAGCGAGAGGCACGATCCTCTCGTGGTGGTGAACGACGACGGGACCCTTGCCGGGATCATCACCGAGAGCAACCTCGCCTTCTACAAGTACAACACCGACACGAGCACGGGCCTGCCCGAGAAAGATGTGAAGCTCCTCCGGAAGGGAGAATCCGGCGGGAGGAAGCGGCTGCGGTACGTGATGGAGGTGTCGGCTGTCGCCGAGGACATCATGACCCGGCCGGTGATCACCATCGGGAGGGAGGACCCGGTCACCGCCGCGGTGGATCTCATGCGCAAGCACCAGATCCACTCGGTGGTGGTGGTTGACGGAGCGAACCTTGCAGGAGTCCTCGAGAGGGACAACATCATCCGGGAGGTGGCAAAATGACGGGGAGAAAAAACGTCAAAGACGTGATGGCCCGGGCGGCCTCCATCGCGAAGTCGGCCACCATCACCGAGGCTCTGGGGAAGATGCTCGACGAGGGTATTGACCCGCTCATCGTCACGAACAACGGGGAGGTCATCGGGACCATCTCGAAGAGGAGCATCGCCGAGATCCTGGGAACGAGGAGGAACGCCCAGATCTCCCCGACCAAGATCCATGTGGCGAACCATGTGCAGGGAAACTTCACGAGCGTGTACCCGGACCAGTCGGTCGAAATTCTCGTCCCCCTGCTCCAGGCCTCCAGGGTCGTGGTGGTGCTTGACGAGAACCACCGTCTCATCGGGCAGGTCGGGTACGCGGACCTTCTCCGGGTGATGAAGCCGGGCATCCACCTCGAGCGGCTCCTCGAGAAGGCGTATACCATCCAGGCGGACGAGCGGGTCGTCCACCTCCGGAGGAGGATGCTCGACGACGGGATCACCCGGTTCGTGGTCACCTCGGACGGGTCCATCGCCGGGATCGTCACCGAGACCGATGTCGCGACCGCCCTCGCGAACTTCCGGGAGGTCGTGGAGACGAAGTACCAGGACGCGAGGATCCGGAACCTCATCGTCCGGGACATCATGTCGGCCCCCGTGATCGCGGCCGAGAAGACCGTCCCGGTCGCCGATGCCGTGGACCTCATGCTCGGGAAGGGCATCTCGGCCCTCCCCATCACCGAGACCGGCCAGCTCGCCGGCCTCCTCACCCTCGAGTCGCTTGTCAAGGCGCTCTAGGGTTTTTTTCTTTTTCGCCGGCCGTCCAGGGCTGTCCCTTCCTTATCGCATGCTGCAATAAATCGCAATCTTCTTAAACATAATATTCATTATTAATCATGTTAAATCGGGATTCCCGTGATCCCGGTACGGTGGTTCCATGAAACTCTTTGGCCTCGACCCTGAGAAAGGAAGGTGGGTCTTCGTCGTCCTGGGGCTCCTCATCAACCTCTGCCTCGGGAGCATCTATGCATGGAGCGTCTTCCGGCTCCCCCTCCAGACGCTCTTTTCCGTGAACGCGACCGAGAGCCTGGTGCCCTTCATCATCTTCCTCGCCCTCTTCGCCTTCGTGATGCCCGTTGCCGGCGGGCCCCTCGACCGGTACGGCCCGAGGAGGCTCACCATTCTCGGGGGTATCGTGGTGGGAATCGGGTGGATCCTTGGAAGCCTCTCGTCGAGCATGACCATGCTCGCGGTGACCTACGGGATCATCGGCGGCGCAGGGGTGGGGATCGCGTACAACGCCCCCATCAGCGTGGCCGCCCGCTGGTTCCCGGACCGGAGGGGGCTTGCCGTTGGGGCGACGGTGCTCGGGTTCGGGATCTCGCCCATCGTCACCGCACCCCTCGCCAACTACCTGATCAGCCTGTCCGGTGCCCTTCCGACCATGATGTACCTGGGGATCGCGTTCCTCATCCTCATCGTCCTCCTGGGGCTGCCCCTCAGATTCCCGCCGCTTGACTGGAAGCCCACGGGATGGACCCCGGCGGCCGGAGCGGGAGGTCCCGCCTGTGACCTCAACCGGGGCGAAATGGTGAAGACCCGGTGCTTCTGGGGACTCTGGATCTGCTATGTCATCGGGACCCTCGCGGGGCTCATGGCCATCGGGATCGCAAGCCCCGTCGGGCAGGAGGTCTTTGCCCTCACCCCGGCCGTGGCGGCTTCCTTCGTCGGGCTCTTTGCGTTCTTCAACGGCATCGGCCGGCCGGTCTTCGGCCATCTCGTCGACCGGATTACGCCCCGGTTCACGGCGATCCTCTCCTTTGCCCTCATCGCGGCCGCCGCCCTCCTCCTCGGCGGGGGAGCGGGCGGCGGGATCGCCGTCTACCTGGTGGGCTTCTCGGCGCTCTGGCTCTGCCTGGGGGGGTGGCTCGCCATCGCCCCGGCCTGCACCGCCGCCTTCTGCGGGACGAAGTACTACGGCCCGAACTATGGCCTCGTCTTCACGGCCTATGGCATCGGCGCCATCATCGGGAACCTCCTTGCCGGGCGGATGCGGGACGTCATGGGCTCGTACGTGGCGGTCTTCGTCCCGGTCGCCATCCTCGCCGTTATCGGGGCGATTCTCGCCTTCTTCCTGATGCACCTCCCCGCCGCATCACCGGAGAAGGCCGGGTGATCCCGGTTCCTTTTTTTCGATTACCCTGCCCTCGACTCACTTAACGCCGAAAGCATACCAAGGAGAAAGAGATTAAGCTTTTCAACCTATCTCCAGATTCGAAATTGATTCACGACCGGCGGACGCTCCTGGGGGTTCGCTCCGCGAACCCCCGCCGCTGAGGCGTCCCCCACGTGAGGATAGCCTGTGGATACCGTGCACCGTATGATCACCGGAACCGGATACTGGGGGGTGCCCGTGCGGCGGGGGTGGCGTAGCCCCCCCTGAAGCACCCCAATAAAATCAATCGTGGGAGCCAAATGGAGAGTTCACCAAGGAAATAGATCCCGGTTCGGCGGGACCACCACAACCCTTATTTATACACCTCTCCAATTAGTTACGCCGTTCATGGAGCGGTGCAGACTCTGCATCGCGAGTATCGAAAGATGCGAGATTCTCTGTTGAGGTAGCCAAGCCAGGTATGGCGCAGGTTTGCTAAACCTGTGTCCCTGTGGGACTCGAGGGTTCAAATCCCTCCCTCAGCGCTCGTCAGGATCTCCCGTGGGGCGATGGGATGGAAGACCAGGGAAAAGCAAAGGACAGGGCTCCGGAAAAGGTCTCGGAGAAGGCTCCGGAGAAGGGGAAGGGGAAGTCTCCCGAGAAGGCGAAGGAGACGGCCCCCGCGAAGGCCGCGGAAAAAGCACCGGAGAAGGACATCAAGTACTTCGTGCGGATCCGGAACACGGACCTGGACGGGACCCGTTCGGTCCAGATCGCGCTCACCAAGATCCCGGGCATCGGGAGGATCACGGCAAGGGCCATCTCCCGGCTCGCCCGGGTGAACCCCCTCGACCGGATGGGGAAGCTCGACGACGCGGGCGTCGACCGGCTCCGGCAGGTCGTCGATAGCTACGGCCCCCAGGTCCCCCGGTGGATGCTCAACCGCCCGGCCGACCCGTACACCGGCGAGGGGAAGCACCTCCTCTCCACCGATGTCCTCATCGGGAAGGAGGATGACGTGAACCGGATGCGCAAGATCCGCTGCTACCGGGGCATCCGGCACGAGACCGGCCAGAAGGTCCGCGGTCAGCGGACGAAGTCCACGGGCCGCACCGGGACCACCGTCGGCGTGAAGAGGAAGAAGGAGTAAAGGAGGGGAAGCTATGGGATACCCGGGTAAGAACCGCAAGCAGTACGAGAAACCGACCCGCAAGTTCGAGAAGCAGCGCCAGGCCGACGAGGTCAAACTCCTCATCACCTACGGTCTCCGGAACAAGCGGGAGGTCTGGAAGTCCCAGATGGTCCTCCGCCGGTTCAGGCGTGCCGCACGGGACATCACCGCCCTCTCCTCGGCCGGGGTGGACCCGAAGATCGTGGAAGCGAAGAAGCGGCAGATGTTCGATCACCTGGAGCGGATGGGGTTCATCGGCGCGGATGCCAGTATCGAGGCCATCCTCTCCCTCAAGGTGGAGCAGCAGCTGGAGCGCCGGCTCCAGACCATCGTGTACCGGAAGGGCCTCGCCCGTTCGCCGAAGCAGGCGCGGCAGTTCATCACCCACGGCCACATCATGATCGGGACGAAGAAGGTTACCATCCCCGGCTACCACGTAAGCCGGGCCGAGGAACCCCAGATCAGCTACGCCACCCACTCGCCCATCGCGAACGAGGTCCACCCTGAGCGGGCGCGGATCTCCAAGGTAGGTCGGTAACCATGGCCGGAGAGAAGGAGAAATGGGGGATCGCCCATATCTTTGCATCCTTCAACAACACCATCATCACCATCACCGACCTCACCGGCGCCGAGACGGTGACCAAGTCGAGCGGCGGGATGGTGGTGAAGCAGGACCGGAACGAGTCCTCCCCGTACGCGGCCATGCAGATGGCGGCAAACGTCGCCTCGGCCGCCATGGAGAAGGGGATCGTCGGGGTCCACGTGAAGGTCCGGGCCCCGGGCCGCGGGAAGCAGCGCAGCCCCGGGCCGGGTGCCCAGGCCGCCATCCGGGCCCTTGCCCGGGCAGGCATGCGGATCGGGAGGATCGAGGACGTGACCCCCGTGCCCCACGACAGCTGCCGGCCGAAGGGGGGCCGGCGGGGAAGGAGAGTCTAGACATGGAGATCACCTTTGTCCGGGTGGCGGACAACGCCGCCCGGTTCTACCTCGCCGGGGCCTGGCCGGCCCTCGCGAACTCCCTGCGGAGGGAGATGATCTCGGGCGTCCCGACCCTCGCCATCGATGATATCCGGATCTACGACAACACGAGCGTCCTCTTCGACGAGATGCTTGCCCACCGGCTGGGCCTCATCCCCCTCCGGACCGAGCTCTCCACCCATGTCCCGAAGGACCAGTGCTCCTGCCAGGGTGCGGGCTGTCCCGCCTGTACGGCCACCTACACCCTCTCGGT